>DATLMQ010000158.1:0-9800 GCA_035537215.1 Acidobacteriaceae bacterium | reverse complement strand
GGATACGCAGGTTGTCGCCGAGATAGATCGCGCCGCCGGGGACCGGGGCTGGTTCAGGCGCGGGGCCGGGCTTCGGCATAGAGCGAGTCTACGCGAGGTGCCGCAGCTCAAAGCACGTGTAAGTGCGGGTAGATGCTGTCTGAATTCAGGGTCGGGCTGCGCGGGTGGGGGTGGGTCCCCCGGCCGAGGGGCGAGATGGGTGCAAACAGCCACTTTCATCTCGGACCGAAGCTGTCGTATATTCGGAGACAGAGATTAGAACCAGATCCCCGCGGCTATCTCTTGGCGGAGACCGCGAGGACCTGGGCGACCACAACGTGAAGCTGTGGACCCCTCCATCATAGGTCCAAGGCTTCGCCCAGCAAAGCTGGGATGCGCCGCGTGCTGCGGACGCTCCGGCTGAGAGGAAAGCCCCATGAAATCCACTGATCGCGCCCGCGCTTTGCGCGCGCGTGTGCCCGGCCTCGTCTGTTTTCTGACACTGCTTCTTCCGGGTGCGCCAGCGCAGGCGCAGAGGGCTCGTGAAGCACATGTCCGTGTGACGGTGGAGGATCTCTCAGGGGCCACAGTTGCCGGAGCGAAGGTCGATCTGCTGAACGGGCAGGGCGCGGTAGAAGAGCGGATTTCTGATGGGCGCGGCGGTGCTGAGCTTGCGCTGCCTGCCGGGAAGTACCGGCTGGCAGTATCGTGTGCGGGATTCGCGGCGGTGGAGCAGCCGGTGGAGGTGAGACCTGGCGGGAGCTTCGCGGTGACCGTGACGATGCGGCCGGGGGGTGGTTCGGAGACGGTGGAGGTGGGCGCGGAGGGGCTTTCAGCGAAGGTAGCGGAGTCGGCGACACGGATGCCGATGTCCGTCCTGGAGACGCCGCAGCAGGTGCAGGTGCTGACGGGCGAGCTGCTGCGGTCGAGGGCGGTGGAGTCGATGAAGCAGGCGGTGGAGATGGCGCCTGCGGTGGGGCTGCAACTTGGTGAGGGCAGACGAGATAACTTCTTCATCCGAGGCTTCAATGCGGTGAGTGACATGTACATCGACGGGGTGCGGGATGACGCGCAGTATTACCGGGACCTTTCGAATACGGAGCGAATCGAGGTGGTGGAAGGGCCGGCGGCGGTGCTGTATGGGCGGGGATCGTCGGGTGGGCTGATCAATCGGGTGACGAAGAAGCCGCGGATGGAGGGAACGTTCGGGGAGCTGGCGTTTACGCATGGTAGTTATGGCGAGAATCGGGGCGCCGCGGACGTGGATACGGTTGTGCCGCATACTGCTGGAAAGGTTGGGTTTCGGCTGACCGGGGCGGCGGAGAACGAGGGTAGCCAGAGGCACTTTTATTGGGGAAGCCGGTATACGTTTGCGCCAACGCTGACGTGGAAGCTGAGTGAGTCGACGACGGTGACGGCGCAGGTGGAACGGCTGCGGGATGATCGTCTGCCGGACCGTGGGATTCCCTATATCCCTGCGGGCCATGGAGCGCTGTCGGGCCGGCCGGCACCTGTATCTGTCGGCAACTACTACGGTTATGTCGGTCCACAAGCGGGTAGCAACTTCATCCACAGCGCGGTTACGGATGGGACGGTGGTGGCGCGGCATTCGTTCGGTGATGGGTGGGAGCTGCGTGCGACGCAGAGGGTGGCGGGGTATGCGACGAACTTTGCGAACATGTATGCGACGAGTGTGACGGCGGCGACGAACGGGGATTTCCTGGTGGGTCGCGGGGAGTATCACGGGGCTCAGCGGTGGCAGCTAAGTTCCACAAACGTGGAGGGTTACAGGACATTTTCGGCTCTGCATCTGCAGCATACCCTGCTGCTGGGAGGAGAGTATGGGCGGGAGGCAACGGAGGGCACGCAGTACACCGGGCCAACCAATCAGACGCCTGTGAGTCTGCGCCATCCGGCCAATCTTCCACCTGTTTTAAGTGCTGTTTTGAGTAGAAATAACCGCTTTTTAGCGCAAACGAACGCACTTTACGCGCAGGATCTGGTGGCGGCGGGGACGAAGTGGAAGGCGCTGCTGGGGGTGAGGGTGGATGACTTCCGGCAGGCGCTGGAGCTGCGGCCGCCGACGAATACGACACCGGACTTCGGACGGACAGACTATGCGGCGAGTCCGAGGGTGGGGCTGGTGTACCAGGCTCGGCCGTGGGTGTCGGTGTATGGGAACTACAGCCGGACGTTTAGCCCTTCGGGGGAGAACCTTTCGCTAGCGGTGAACAATGCGCAGCTGAAGCCGGAGGTGACGCAGAACTACGAGGCCGGGGCGAAGGCGCAGGTTCTGGGGAGCCGGCTGCTGCTGACGGCGAGCGTCTTCCGGCTGGACCGGACGAACATCAAGACGACGGACCCGAACGATCCGACGGCGCTGCTGAACCTGGGCGAGCAGCGGACCGATGGAGCGGAGCTGAATGCGCAGGGGATGCTGGCGCGCAACTGGCAGGTATATGGAGGGTACGCGTGGCTGGACGGAAGGATCGTGTCGTCGACGACGCTGTCGAACGGCGTGAGCCTGCAGGGGCGGCGGCCCGCGATGACGCCGCTGCACGCGGCGAGCCTGTGGACGACGTATCAGTTCGACGGGCGGTTCCGGATGGGAAGGATGAACCTGAACGGGCTGATGCTGGGGGGCGGGATGATTGCGAAGGATGTGCAGTTCGCGGCGACCGACAACCTGGCGAAGCTGCCGAGATATGCGCGGCTGGACGTGATGGCAACTTACCGGCGCGCGCGGTACGAGATCCAGGCGAATGTGCAGAACGCGAACAACATCCGCTACTTCGATGCGGCGCAGACGGATTTCCAGATCTATCCGAGCGCGCCGGTGAATGCGGCGGTGAGTGTGCGGTACCGGTTCTGGCGGATGCAGTGAAAGCTGCCGGTGGCCATGCGAGAGGCCCGGCTCGACGCCGGGCCTCTTTGTCTGTCACGGAGGATGGGTGACAGAGGTGATGGGCGGTTCCCTGCCCTACCGAGTTAGACGGGGACGGCTTCCAGCAGGGCGACGGGCGAGCGGGTGGGGATGACGCGGCGGAGCTGGAAGCCGGCCTGGGCGAAGAGCTCGGCGAACTCTGCTTCGGTGCGCTCCTTGCCGCCGACGAAGGCCATCATCTCGAGGTCGAGCATCTTGCCGGGGTGAGGGGCGGCGCCGTTGTCAAGGACGCATTCGGCGAGGAGAACGCGGCCGTGGGATGGGATGACCTTCCGGATGTTCCGCAGGATAGTGATCGCGGCGGAGTCCTCCCAGTCATGGATGATGTGCTTGAGGATGTAGCCATCGCCGCCGAGGGGAACGGCTTCGAAGAAGTTGCAGACGGCAGCATCGCAGCGGCTCTCGAGGCCGTCGACGGCGATGGCGGCGCGGGTGTCGGCGATAACGTTTTCCATGTCGGCGACGGTGCCGGAGAGCTGCGGATGGGCCTTGAGGATGGAGCGCAGGAGAGCGCCGTGGCCGCCGCCCACGTCGACCATCCGCGTGAAGGCGCCGAAGTCGTAGGCCTCGAGAATGGCGGGGGTGCACATGCCGCTGATGGCGGTCATGGCGTTGTTGAAGACGGCGGACTCCTCCCTGTTTTCGGGGCGGGCGAGCCAGTGGAAGAAGGGCTCCTTGTAGAGGGCGTCGAAGGCGATGACGCCGTTTTCGACGCTGTGGCGGAGGGTGCCGTAGATCTCGTAGTGGAGTGGGTCGGTGAGCCACTCGATGGCGTCGGCCATGGAGTCGTCGACGTCGGAGCGGAGGAGAAGGCCGGCGGGGGTGAGCGCGAAGGTGAGGCTGTCGGTGCGGGTGAAGATGCCGACGCACTCGAGCGTGCGGAGGATGCGGAAGAGGAAGGCGGCGTCACTGCCGGACTGCGCGGCGAGGGTGGCGACGTCTTTGGCTCCGGCGCCGAGGAGGTCGGGGATGCGGAGCTTGACCGCGACGTTGAGGGCGGCGGGGGCGATGTAGGCGAGGCCGACGCCGAGGAGGAGCTCCTGCGGTGCGGGGGCGGGGGGCGCGGAGGGAGGGGCGGTGAGCGTGGCGGCGGGGGTGAGGATCTCGTGAAGAGCGGACATTGAACAGACTCCTTTTGGAACCGATACCAATTTGAGATATGCGGCTCGGACTGCTGGCGTGAGCCGAACGCCTTCCTGCTGGGGCCGGGTGCAGCGATGTAGTGACTTGGGCTTGCGCGTCTGCAGTCGGGGACGTGCCGACGGTGCAGCATTCCGTGGTGCTGTCCTGAGGAGGTTCACAGAGATGCTAGAGAACCGTTTCGAGGAATGACGGAATGACTTACGCAATGTAGTGAAGGAAAGTCTGCGTGTAAAGAGAAAAGTTATGTCGTGTTAGAGGAATTTGTTTGTAAGTGGGTAGGTTCGATGGCTGTGTCGGAGTAAGAAGAAACGCCGCGTGGGTGAGGCTTTTCTCTTAGGGAGAGAAGTCGTCGGCTTCCGCTGTAGTTACTGGCGATGTAAGTCGGGTAAGTGGCGGTTGCGGTGCACAGAATTGTCGTACATGGCGAGAATGGGTGGGCTGGTGCTTGGTGACCGTGCTGGTTGGGGATGGTGCTACTGCGCCCGATGACGGTGGGGTAAAAGGAAGAGCCCGGGCTTTCGCCCGGGCTCGGTGTTGCGAGTTGGTTGCAGGTTACGCCGACGCTTCTTCTGTAGTGGCCTGCCTGGCCGCGGCGATGGTGAAGCTGGGGTCGCCGATCTTGAAGCGGGCGAAGCGGCGGACGGAGATGTTCTCACCGAGTTTGGCGATCTTCTGGGAGATGAGCTGGGCAATGGTGAGGGACTGCTCCTTGATGAAGGGCTGCTCGAGGAGGCAGACCTCCTCGTAGAACTTGGACATCTTGCCCTCGAGCATCTTCTCGATGATGTTGGCGGGCTTGCCGGAGGCGGCGGCCTGGGCGCGGTAGATGTCCTTTTCCTTCTCGATGACTTCGGGGGTCACTTCGTCCTTGCCGATGAAGCGGGGATCGACGGCGGCGATGTGCATGGCGATGTCCTTGAGGAGGTCCTGGAAGTCGTCGGTGCGGGCGACGAAGTCGGACTCGCAGTTGAGCTCGAGGAGGACGCCGATCTTTCCGCCGGCGTGGATATAGGTGCCGACCGCGCCCTCATTGGTGGTGCGGGAGGCTTTCTTGGCGGCCGAGGCCATGCCGCGCTTGCGGAGGACGACGAAGGCCTCTTCCATGTCGCCTTTGGCCTCCTGGAGGGCCTTGAGGCAGTCGCCCATGGGGGCGCCGGACTTTTCGCGGAGTTCCTTGACGAGCTTGGCGTCGATTTTGACAGCTTCAGTGGTGGACATAGATGTTCCCTTCGGTGGTGGTGCTGGAAATCGTTGGTGCGAGCGCGCCCGAAGCGCATTTATACGCACAAAGAGCGTGGCGCCTGAGCAGCCACGCTCTCTTTGCAAGCGTGTTGCGTGGAGCTTAGGCGGGGGCTTCGGCGGTGGCGGGCTCGGGCTCGGTTTCGGCAGCAGGAGCCTTGCGGATGCCTCCGCCGAGGGCGGCATTGAGGTCGATGGTCTCGTCCTCCTCCGGGGTCTCGTCGATGGTGTCGATGGCAGCGCCGGCGGAGACCTGGACCTCGTTGAGGGCAGGATCGTCCTCGTCTTCACCGAGCAGGTGCGAGGCGGGGGCGATGGGCGTGACGTCGGTGTATTCCTGCGAGAACGCCTTGTCGGAGATCATCTGCGCGCCCTCGAAGGCGGCGTCGGCGATCTTCGTTGTGAAGAGGCGGATGGCGCGAAGGGCGTCATCGTTGCCGGGGATCACGTAGTCGACGACGGTGGGATCGCAGTTGGTGTCGACGACAGCGACGACGGGGATGCCGAGCTTGCGAGCTTCGGAGACGGCGATGGCTTCGTTGTTGGAGTCGACGACGAAGATGGCGTCGGGGAGGCGGCGCATGCTCTTGATACCGGAGAGGGAGGTCGAGAGGCTCTTGCGCTCGCGCTCGAGCTTGATGACTTCTTTTTTGGTCAGGAGCTCATAGCGGCCGTCGGTGGACATGTCGTCGAGCTCCTGGAGGCGCTTGACGGACTTCTGGACGGTGACCCAGTTGGTGAGCAGGCCGCCGAGCCAGCGGGAGTTGATGTAGGGCATGCCGGCGCGGTTGGCTTCCTCGGCGACAGCGTCCTGCGCCTGGCGCTTGGTGCCGACGAAGAGGATGAGCTTGCCGGTGGAGGTCAGGTCGGTGACGAACTTGGACGCCTCTTTGAACATTTTGAGGGTCTTCTGGAGGTCGATGATGTAAATGCCGTTGCGCTCGCCGAAGATGTATTCCTTCATCTTGGGGTTCCAGCGCTTGGTCTGGTGACCGAAGTGAACGCCGGCTTCGAGCAGCTCCTTCATCGTGATGCTTGCCATGACAATTTCCTATCTGGGCATCGCTGTCTGTGTGTCCGGCCCGGGGCCTTGGCGACAGACGATTGATCCCTTGGGTTGGGAGATTTGGTTCCGGGCCGCGGGCGCGGTGCCGGCGGGTGGTGCTGGAGGCTATGCCCGGAGCGGATGTGGCGCTCCGGGCGAAAAGCAGGTTGCTTGGCTTCGCCTCGGAAGGACAGCTAGACAGCAGAAACAGGTGCGATGGCAAAGCCCCCCGCAGCAGGGGACTTTGCGGTCTGGTTATCGCTTGGAGAACTGGAAGCGAGCGCGGGCGCCCTTCTGGCCGTACTTCTTGCGTTCCTTGCCGCGGGCGTCACGGGTGACCATGCCGCCGGCTTTGAGGGTCTTGCGGAGCTCGACGTTGAATTCCATGAGGGCGCGGGCGATGCCGAGCTTGACGGCATCGGCCTGGCCGTTGACGCCGCCGCCCTTGACGGTGGAATAGATGTCAAAGGTTTCGTTGATGTCGGCGATGCCGAGAGGCTGCTTGGCGGCGGCGCGCTGGGCGGGAGTGACGAAGTACTCGTCGAACTGCTTGCCGTTGACGGTGAAGTTGCCCGAGCCGGGGCGGAGGAAGACGCGGGCGATCGCGCTCTTGCGACGGCCGGTTCCGTAGTACTGGATGAGATCTGCCATATTCGATCCTTGGGGATGTACCCCAGGGGCTAAAGCCCCTTCGATTTCGGTTCCGTAGGGTGTCCGGGCTGAAGCCCGGACCTATCTGAACTTCTTTGGTGTCCGGCTGAAGTCCGGACCTATCTGAACTTCTTTGGTGTCCGGCTGAAGCCCGGACCTATCTGAACTTCTTTGGTGTCCGGCTGAAGCCCGGACTATCGAAATTCGCTGTCGCTTGCCGCTTAAGCGCCGAACTGGAGCGCGGTGGGCTGCTGGGCCTGGTGCGGATGGTCGGCACCCTTGTAGACCTTGAGCTTGGTGGCCATCTGGCGGCCGAGCTTGGACTTGGGCAGCATGCCTTTGATGGCCTCTTCGACGATCTTCTCGGGACGGCGGGCGAGGAGCTTGGTGAAGCCCTCTTCGCGCAGGCCGCCGGGGAAGCCGGTGTAGCGGCGGTACATCTTCTGGCTGGCCTTCATGCCGGTGACGTGGATCTTCTCGGCGTTGATGACGATGACGTGGTCGCCCATGTCGATGTAGGGCGTGTAGAGCGGGTTATTTTTGCCCGCGAGGACGCTGGCGGCGTTGGAGGCGAGCCGGCCGAGGGTCTGGCCGCTGGCGTCGAGAACAAACCATTTGCGCTGGATGTTCTTGCCGCTGGGAATCGTTGTGGTCTGATTCAGGTTCACGTCTGGAGTACTCCTTACCTCTGCCGTCTTCGTGGCCGGCGTGAAGCGCGAAGATATTGTGCCTGGGCTGGCGGTCCCCGCTGGATCGGGCAGCCGCACACGAGCCGGATTGCCCGTGAAACGACGCCCGGAGAGGGGCCGAGGTTCTTGTTGGTGGCGCACAGAGCCTGGTGGATCTTTGGCCGGGGAGCGAGCCTCAGAGACCGTTGCGGCGAGCTGGAGCCTTAGGGGCTGCGGCTCGCGCGGCGGAGGGGATGAGGGCCTCGCCTCAGTGTCCCGAGCCGATCCGCCTCGTTATTCCCGGACAACCGGGCGCACGGAGGGGCTAGCGCAGGACTGCGCGAGCTTTCAGGATAGCCGAGGAGTGGGTGGCCGTCAATGGGCACTCGGTCAAGTTCCTGAGTAGCCCCGGCTTAGTAAAGGATACAGCGATGCTCCCGCAAACTCTCGTCCGCGGTTTGGCGACCCAATGCGCCGTTGTTCTGCTGTCTTCAATTTTCTGGACTGCTCCGGAGCGGGTCATGGCGCAGACGACACAGGCCGAGCTCGAAGGCCGGCTGCTGAACAGAGACGTGTTTCTACGGGGGTTCTGGCGTGACAACAAGCTGGAGTTCGATAGATCGGGCAAGCCGGTGAGAGCTTTCCGGGAGGGTTCCTTTACGGTGGCGGGCGTGAGGGTGACCTCTGTGGAGATCCGACATGACGGGCTGCTCATCACGGGACAGCGCGAGGGGCTGGCCTTTGGTCATGACCAGATGACACAGGTTCCTCTCGGCCCAGAGGGCGGGGTGAAAGTGCGGATCCATGGAAGACCCGGGGAGGACTTCGGGTCAGCCCTGGACGCGGTGTTTGCCCCGAATCTGCCAAGCCTGGCCCCGAGTCTTCCAGAGTTCTGGCAACCCTATGCACAGACTCACTTCGAAGGGTCACAGCCCGACGCAGCACCGCCCACGGTCACGCCGCAACATAAGGCGGGCATGAGTCCACCTGTCGTGCTCCGCCAAATGGATCCTAAGTTCAGCCCGGAAGCCAAGGCGAAGGGGTACTCCGGGATGTGCAGGGTGAGGCTCAATGTCCTGCCGGATGGAACGCCTGATCACTTGCAGATTACGGTACCGGCAGGCCTGGGCCTGGACGAGCAGGCCATCGAGAGCCTCCTGCAGTACCGCTTCCGGCCCGCGCAGATGGACGGACACCCTGTTGAGGTCGAGCTGATCGTCGATGTTCACTTTGTGATGCGGTGAACTCCCGGGGCGCCCCGGCGTCCAGCGGATCACGATTCGCGATAGGACGCTGGGGCGTTAGTGCAGAAGGTGTGTCAGCGCCGCGATGAGCAGGCCGAGGACGGCGGCGACGGTGAGGACCATGGCCGTGAAGATGAAGATGTTGGCGAGGCGGCGGGTCTCGGGACGCGGCGGGGTGATGCCGAAGGTCATGATGAAGGCGTCGACCAGGGATTCGATGAGCTTCATGGGGCGGGTCTGATTGTACGGCGAGGGTGGGGCGGACGGGGCTATAGGGTGGCGAGCGGGAGGTCGCGGGGGGTGTGCATGGTGGGGGCGGAGGCGAGGAGCTGGCGGGTGTAGGGGTGCTGGGAGCGGGTGAGGACGTCGGTGGCGCTTCCCCGCTCGACGATGGCTCCGTGGCGCATGACGGCGATGCGGTCGGCGACCTGACCGACGACGGCGAGGTCGTGCGAGATGAAGAGCATGGAGAGGCCGTGGTCGCGGCGGAGGCGGGCGAGCAGGGCGAGGATCTGGGCCTGGACGGTGACGTCGAGGGCGGTGGTGGGCTCGTCGGCGATGAGCAGGCGGGGCTTGTTGACGAGGGCCAGGGCGATGACGAGGCGCTGGCGCTGGCCGCCGGAGAACTGGTGGGGGAAGTCGTGGAGGCGGCGCTCGGGGTCGGGGAGGGCGACTTCGTGGACGGCGGCGAGGACGCGGGCGTGGAGCTCGGCACGGGGGGTCCGAGGAGCGTGGGCGAGGACGGCTTCGGCGATCTGGCGGCCGACGGGCATGACCGGGTTGAGGGCGGTCATGGGCTCTTGGAAGATCATGGCTACGGAGCGGCCGCGGTGGGCGCGCATGGCGGGCTCGGGGAGGGAGAGGAGGTCTTCGGCGGGGCCGGGGGT
>DATLMQ010000157.1:0-4603 GCA_035537215.1 Acidobacteriaceae bacterium | reverse complement strand
CTTGTGCCCGCCGAAATCCGACTCGCACACCTCGATGCACTCATAGCGTCCGTACCCGCCATCGCTCTCGCCCATCGGCCAGCCCAGCGCGATCAGCCGCTCCCGGGTAGCCCGTGGTACCCCGGCCTCCAGCCGCACAATCCCCGTCGGTCCATAGCCCGCAAGGTCCTCGCCCATGCTCTGCGACGACCCCTCGTGGTGCCACCGCGGGCTATCCCCCGCCGACTGCACATCCAGCCCGTAGTCCACCCGATTCACAATGATCTGCGTCTGTCCCTGCGGCTGCATATCGCCGCCCATCACCCCAAAGCTCAGCCACGGCGCCCCGTTCTTCGCCGCAAACCCGGGAATGATCGTCTGAAACGGCCGCTTGCCCGGCGCATACACATTCGCGTGCCCGGGCTGCAGGCTGAACAGCTCTCCGCGATCCTGAAACATGAACCCCAGCCCATCTGCCACCAGCCCCGACCCCATGCCCCGGAAGTTCGACTGAATGATCGACACCATCATTCCGTCCGCATCCGCCGTCGTGAAGTACGTCGTATCTCCATGGCTCGGCGCCTGCCCCGGATACACCGGCGTCAGAATCCGGTCCGTCCGGATCTGCTTCGCCCGCTCCTTGGCGTAGTCCTTGGAATTGAGCCACTCCACCGGGACCTTGCTGAAGTGCGGATCCGCATAAAACCGTGCCCGATCCTCATACGCCAGCCGCTTCGCCTCGATCTGCACCTGCAGCGACTCCGCCGACTGGAACCCGTACCCCCGCAGATCGAACTGCTCGATCATGTTCAGCATCTGCAGCGTCGCCAGCCCCTGCGTATTCGCCGCCATCGCATACACCGTCACTCCGCGATAGTCCGTCTTCAGCGGCTCAATCCATTCCGCCTGGTGCCCCGCCATGTCTTCCTTTGAAAGCCACCCGCCAATCCGCTTGAAGTACCTCTCGATCGTCTCCGCAATCGGCCCCTTGTAGAACGCATCGCGCCCACCCTCGGCGATCATCCTGTACGTTCGTGCCAGGTCCGGATTGCGAAATACTTCGCCCTCATTCGGCGCGCGTCCGCCCGGCATATACGTGTGCTTCGCGTTCTCGGTCTCCTCCACGCCCGAGCCCTGCCGCAGGAAGATCGCCATATTCCGCTTGATGTACCACCCGATAATCTGCGGCACCGGCGCACCCGCCTCGCAGAAGTGAATCGCGGGCTCGAACAGCTCCGCCCACTTCAGCTTCCCGTACCGCTGGTGCATCGTCCACCAGCCGTCCAGCGCCGCCGGCGTCGACACGGTGACCGCCCCAAGGGCCGGCAGCACATGCCTTCCGTCCACCACCCGCGACCGCGCCTGCGCCGTCTCCAGCGACAGCCCCTTCGGCGACTTGCCCGAGCTCGCCATGCTCTCCAGCTTCTTCGTCTTCGGGTCCCACACGAACGCGTAACAGTCCCCGCCCAGCCCCGAGCTCACAGGTTCCACAAACCCCAGCAGCGCGTTCGCGGCGACCGCCGCATCCACCGCCGATCCGCCCTTCTTCAGGATCCCGATCGCCGCCTGCGTCGCCAGCGGATGCGCCGTGCCTGCCGCTCCGTTACACCCCAGCGCCGCCGACCGCGTGCTCCAGCTTGCTCCCGAAGGCCGATCGCCCGCATGCACGTCCGGACGTGTAAACGTCTCCTGCCCCGGCGCCTGGAACTTCGGCAGCGTCATCGCCCCACTCTTCCCCTTCGGCTCCTGCGCCCGCAGCACCTCATCGAACGTGGGTAACATTGCGGTTGCGGCAGCGGCAGCAGGCAGAGTAGCAAGGAAGCGACGACGGCGCATAAAAGGCATTCTCCTAAAAGGCAAGTTGTTCCCACGCTATCAGGCCTCCTCCGCTGCGGTCTCGACTTCGTCCTTTCGGGTCGATTGATACACTCAACCTGCCCCCACGATGAGTCTCAAAGCCAAGATCGAAGCCGTCATCTACGCCTCGGAAGAGCCCGTCACCCTCGCCCAGCTCGCCGGCCTCCTCGGCGAAGAAGCGCAGGCCGAGCTCGACGCCCTCGCCGCCCGCCAGGAGTCCCTCCCTCTCGACGAGGAGACCGCCGACGCCGCCGACCCCGACGCCCTCAACGCCGAAACCCTCGGCGACCCCGAACCCAATCCCAACGCCAGCCCCGAAGCCAGCGCCAAAGCTGAGTCCGAAGCCGATTCTCAAACCGACTCCGAAGCCGCCCCCGGCCCCCTGTCCGACCCCGGCTCCGCGGCGCCTGCCGTGCCGGAACCGGCCTCCGGTGAGCACAGCGATTCCGCGCCCTCTGCCGCCGAGGCCACCCACAACGCCTCCCCAGCCCTCCCCGCGCTTACGGCCGAGGTTCTCCCGGTCGAAGCCGCAGAGCCTCCCGCCACCGCCGATCTTGCCTCGCCCGACTCCGCCTCTCCCCCGGAGCCCTCCGCCTCACCGGCAGCCGAGCTCCGCGCCCGCAACCAGGACGCCCGCCGTCTGCGCGACTACTTCCGCTCCCTCCTCGACGAGCTCATCGCCGACTACGCCCGGGACGACCGCGGTCTTGAGATCCGCGAGGTCGCCGGCGGCTTCCGTCTCGCCACCAAGCCCGAGTACCACGACGCCGTCCGCGGCTTCGTCCGCTCCCTCAAGCCCCCCCTCAAGCTCTCCCTCCAGGCCCTCGAGACCCTCGCTGTCGTCGCCTACAAGCAGCCGGTCACCGCCCCCGAGGTCTCCGAGATCCGCGGCGTCGACTCCGGCGGCGTCCTCGGCTCCCTCATGGCGCGCAAGCTCGTCGCCACCGCCGGCCGCAAGCAGGTCATCGGCCGCCCCATCCTCTACAAAACCACCAAAGAGTTCCTCGTCCGCTTCGGCCTCAAAGACCTCAACGAGCTCCCCAGCATCGAAGAGTTCGAGAGGATGGCCGGCGAGTTCGCCGAAGCCGTCCAGGAGGAGATCCCCATGGACAACCCCGCGCGCCATTCCGAAGAAGACACCACCGACGGCGGGTCTCTCCTTGGTGACCCCACCGAGGTGGAACAGATGGCAAACGTACACGCCGCCCAGGCCGACGGCATCCCCGGCACCACCGGCATGACCACGGCTCGTGACGAGGACCAGCCTTACAGCGAAGAGCACCTCAATGACGATGACACCGCCGGTGCCGTCGATGATGCCGCCGAGGAAACCCTCGTCGACGGCCGCCTCTCCGGCCTCCCGCCCAGCTACGATCGCGAAGACCGTGGCGAAGGCGACCAGGTCGACTCCCCCGCCATCGACGCCGAAGTACAGAGCAACGAACGGGACGGTGGCGCATGAGCTTTCGTGATCGCAACCGTGATGTGGGCGGCGCCGCTCACCCCACCGACACCCCCGATGTCGTCCCCGAGAACGCGCCTGACACCGTCGCTACGCCCGAAGGCGACAACGAGTACGGCTTCGACCAGCCGCTTGCCCCAGGCACGGAGCCCACTCCCGAGCGCCCCCGCGGCAACGAGCCCCACCCCCAGCAGCCCATCCGCGACGCCCTCGACTAAGCGCCCTCGCGCGTAGATCCCCGGAACAGATCGCCTCAAAAGGAAAAGGCACAGCCCACGGGCTGTGCCTTTTCCTTCGCCACCGGCCTTACATCTGGGGGGGAGGAGCCGGTGTCGTGGTGGAAGTCGAGGAGTGCGACTCCGAGTTCGTCTGCGTCTGTCCATCCGGCGTCGTCGTCTTCTCCGTCCGCGACGAGTTGTGCTCGCGCTCCGCCGCCGTCATTCCCGAGTTCGCGTTGCCATTCGGATTCGTTCCGCTCTGGCTCTCCGTGCGCTCATGGCTCCGCGTCACCGTCGTTCCATCCGGCATCGTCTCCTGGCGTGTTGCCTGCTGGTGCTTGCGAGACGTCGTCTGCTGCGTATCTCCGTACGGGCTCGTCGCCGTCGTGCTCTGCTGGTCTGTGCGGGTCGACGTTGAGGTCGTCTGAGCTACCGCGCCTGCTGTCAGAAACGCGAACGAAAGGGCCGTTGTTGCTGCAAGAGATTTTACCAATCGCATACCGTTCTTCTCCTCGAACTGCTTCCCGGAACGCCGCCGTGGACCTCATCCGGCCCGCAGTGTTTCCCAATCTGCAAGGCGCGCGCCCGAACTGCCTTCAACCGCGGCCATGTTCATTGGCCACCTTCAGTTGGATGGCAACTCGCTTCCCCGTGAAGCCCGCGTCAATCAGAATTCCCGCCTAAAATCCATCCTTCACCCCAGGTTGCCCACCCCACACGAAGAGGAAACATCAAACACGATCCCCAGCCTCGACCCCCTCCCTCCTGACTGTCGCGCAAACGCAGAGAAGGGCACCCGCAGGCGCCCTTCTCTGCATCTTTTCCACGCTTAACTTACCGCTCCTAGCTATCGCGGCGTTGTAGGCGAGGTCGTAGCACCCGGCGTAGTCGATCCTGGAACCGTGGAGTAAGGTGTCGTCGGAGATGTCGTTCCAGGCGAGGTGGTTGTTCCCGGCATATTTGTCGTTCCGGGAGTGGTCGAATAAGGAGCTGTCGGGCTCGTCCGTCCGCCCGGCGTGGTCGCGTCTCCCGGCGCCGTGGAACTCGGCGTCGTTCCCGGCGCCATCGTATCCGTGCTGCCCGTGGC
>DATLMQ010000156.1:0-4477 GCA_035537215.1 Acidobacteriaceae bacterium | reverse complement strand
CCCCGCCCAGCAGGTTGTACACCGGTGTATTCAGCGCCTTTCCCTTGATGTCCCACAGCGCCATATCCACCGCCGCAATCGCCGACATCGTCACCGGCCCCCGCCGCCAGTACGCCCCGCGATACAGGTACTGCCAGATGTCCTCGATCTGCGAAGGATCCCGTCCGATCAGGCAGGGAAGCACATGCTCCTCGAGATACGCCGCCACCGCCAGCTCCCGCCCGTTCAGCGTCCCATCGCCCAGCCCATAGATCCCTTCGTCCGTCTCGATCTTCAGCGTGACAAAGTTCCGGTCCGGCGAGCACACAATCATCCGCGCAGCACTAATCTTCATCGTTCCATCTCCATCCATTCCCCATTCATGCGAGCTACTGCGGCGTCACAGCCCCATCCGGCCCAATCTCCACGTAGTCCACCGGCGCATACTCCCGCAGATCCGGCGGCGTAAACCGTCCCAGCGCACCCGCCGTCGGTCCCACCCCATGAGCCCCCGGCAGCAGCTCCGGCCGCAGGTCCGGAACCCCTCGCAGCTCCAGCGTGTCCCCCGGCTTCAGCGCCACATGCCGCACCGTGATCCGTGTGCTGTCCTGCCCGTCGAGATGTGCATCCGGCTGCGCGGGAGGCAGCGTGTCCTCCGCCTTCCAACTCGCCACAGCCTTCCCGTTCACACTCAGCGTGTACTCCGACACCCCACGCCAGATGTCGTAGTACTGCACCGCCACGTCATACGTCCCCGCCGTCTTCTGCACCGTCGTCGACAACGTGCACCCGGCCGCCTCCCGGCACTCCACGGCCTTCCCGTCCGACGCGGTCTCCCACGGCGTCACCTCCACGGGCTCATACCCCTCCGCCTTCATGCTCTCGGCCTCGATACGGTTCGCATTGTGCCCCACACGCCCCTTCGCATCCTCTATGCCGGAAATGCGCTGGAACCACTGGTTGATCGCATCGCGCCACACAATCGCATGCCCGGCCTGAAACTCGAACAGCCCATGCACCTGCTCATACCGTTCGGCATCCACCTTGCTCTTCAGAGACTCCCACTGCGGCACATACTTCCCCGCCGCCAGCGCACCCGCATAGTGCGTGTCGTAGATGCTCTGCACCAGCGTCTCGCCGGTGTGCAGCTTGAAGTCGTACGGCACATGATGGAAGAACAGCAGCAGATCGTCCGGACACGTCGCGTTCGACTCATACTTCTCCGCCAGTTCCTTCGGATACTGCCCCGCATACCCCGTCCCCGTCGCGACCGTGCGGTCCATCCCGATCCCGTCCTTCTCGCCTCGGAACCACTGCCCCCACCCATTCCGCTCTGCGCTCTCGATCCCCGGCCCGAAGTGGAATCCCAGGATGTTCGTCAGTGTGCCCATCCCGTTCGGCCCCGTATAGCTCTCGTAGGTATGCCAGCTCGCCATCTGCATCGTGTCGATCGTGCGATCCACCTGCGGATCGTTGCCCCACGTCAGCCGCGTCCACGTGTCCAGAATCCGCTCCAGAGGCTCGTCCGGATTCCACGCCAGCTTCCCGAAGCCCCACAGGTTCGCCATCGCCATCGGATGGTGCAACCAGTTCGCCTCGAGCCCCACATTCACTACGCTCACGTAGCCGCCGGTCGGCTGCTGAAACGTCTTACCTCCCACAATCTCCTTCACGGGCGACGGCTTCCCATCCACCCGCAGATCCGTATCCAGCACCCAGTGCCACATGCTCGGCAGCCACACCATATGCCTCTGCTGCCCCGTGTACTCCTGGGCTGTCTGCACCTCGATCGCCTGGGGTGTATGCCGCAGCGCCGCAAACAGCGGGCTCACCGGCTCGCGTGTCTGGAAATCGATCGGCCCTTCCTTCACCTGGATAATCACGTTCGGATCGAACTTCCCATCCAGATACGCGAAGTTGTCCACCCCCGCCCGCGCCCGGTCTGCCTTGCGATCGTTCCAGTCCAGGTGATTGTTGTAAACAAATCCCCGGTACAGCACCACGCCCTTATGCGGAGCCAGCGCCCGCGCCAGCACATTCGCCGCATCCGCTGGCGTGCGCCCGTACTGCGACGGCCCCTTGCGCCCCTCCGAGTCCGCCTTCACCGTAAACCCGCCGAAGTCCGGAATCAGCGTGTAGATCTCATCCACCTTCGTCTTCCACCACGCGATCACCTGCGGGTCCAGAGGATCGAAGGTGCTCAGCCCGCCCACCGTCTGTGGACTGGTCACATCCACCGACAACGCCAGCCGCACGCCCCACGGTCGAAACGCATCCGCCACCCGCGCGAACTCCTTCAGGTGCTCGGTCGTCAGCAGATCCAGGTCCGCGTTCACGTTGTTGATGTTGCATCCATTGATGCCAATAGAACTCAGCAGCCGCGCATACTCTCCCGCGCGCGTCAGGTCCTGCCGCACATGCCCGCCGTCAAAGAAGATCGACCGCCCCGCATATCCGCGTTCAATCGTTCCATTCAGGTTGTCCCACTCATCCGTCCACCGGATCGGCGCACTCGGCGCCGACCGATACTCCCGCGGAATCGTCTGCTGCGCACCCACCTCTTCCAGCAGGTGAAACGCCCCAAACATCGCCCCCTGCGGACTTCCACCCACGACCGTCAGCGCTGCCTGCGTTCCGGGCGTTGCCCCGCGCCTCAGGATCGCGTACCCCTCCGCCGGAATCGTCGCCGCTCCCTGCGGCAGCAGGGAACTGGCCCGCAGCGCCTCCGCCGACCCCACCACAATCGCATCTCGGCCCTGCTTCAATCCGCTCGTCGAAACCTGCACGCTGAACGGCCGCCCCAGCATTGAGCTCAACCCGCGCCGCAACTCCTCCGAGACCGCCTCATCCGTCAGCGAACGCCCCACGATCACGATCCGTGACGGCAGATCCTTGTACATTCCCGGCGTCGCAATCGGCGCATACCGCAGCCACGCCGCCGATCCATCCTCGGCCTTCGCCCCCACACCGCCTGCCGCAAACAGAAGAGCGAAGCCAGCGACGCTCCTCACAAATACACCTGAGCACCGCATAGCTCCGCTCCTCGTCAAACACCACATCTCTGCTGTTGAGTGTTCCTGTTCAGACCCGTCCCTGCTACCTCGGCAGCTCCTGCGATCCCACAATGCTGAAGCTCGCCGTCACCGCCGGTGTCGGTGCATGCGGATCCTTCGGCTGCGCTCCACCCACAGCTACGGTGTAGCTTCCCGCCTGCACGCTGCGCACACCCTCCGCATCCACCTCCGACAGCTCCCGCGGCGTCAGCTTGAACACCACATGCTTGGTCTGCCCTGGCGCCAGGTGCACCCGCTGGAAGCCCTCCAGCTGCAGGTTCGGCGAAAGCCCGCCGTTGCCGTCGCGCGGCGCCATCAGATACACCTGCGCCACCTCATCGCCGGCCATCTTGCCCGTGTTCTTCACGTCCGCCTCCACCGTCAGCGGATCTCCCGCCTTCAGCGACGCCGTCGACACCTTCGCCTTCGAGTACGCGAACTTCGTATAGCTCAGCCCATACCCGAACCCATACAGCGCCGTCCCGGTAAAGTACCGGTACGTCCGATTCTTCACCCCATACTCCGTGAACGGCGGCAGCTCATCCAGCGACGTGTAGAACGTCACCGGCAGCCGTCCCGAGGGATTGTTCTTCCCCGTCAGCGTATCCGCGATCGCCCGTCCCCCGGCCTCTCCCGGATACCACGCCTCCAGCACCGCATTCGCATGCGCCTCGGCCCAGTTCACTGCGAGCGCCGACCCATTCAGCAGCACCACAACCATCGGCTTGCCCGTCGCCGCCAGCTGCTGCAGCATCTCCTCCTGCGCCGCCGGCAGCTTGATGTCCGTCCGATCCCCGCCGACAAACCCCGGCAGGTTCACCGGCATCTCCTCGCCTTCCAGGTTCGGCGACAGCCCCACCATCGCCACTACCAGGTCCGCTCCCTTCGCCGCCTCCAGCGCTCCCGGTAGCAGTACCTCCGGCTTCGGCGACCACTCCAGCGTGATCCCCGACCCGTCCCGCGCCGACGTCCGCAGAAACT
This sequence comes from Acidobacteriaceae bacterium, assembly GCA_035537215.1. Lineage (GTDB taxonomy): Bacteria > Acidobacteriota > Terriglobia > Terriglobales > Acidobacteriaceae > Granulicella. The sequence goes on along the minus strand of DATLMQ010000156.1, from coordinate 464 downwards.
CGATCCGGAGCTCATGCTCGTTCTTGTCCGCAAAGTTCACCTTGAACTTCGCCGGCCCGGCCACGTGCCGCTCCTCCGGCAATCCCGTCGTTCCGTTGATCGCCATCGCCGGCCGCTCTCCTGCTGCCGGCGGAGCCTCGGACGCCGCCACCTGCTGCCCATCCACGAACACCTTGTAGCTCTGCGTCCGGTTGCATCCGCGGCAGCGCCCCGTACGCAGCGTGAACTCGTACTCCCCGGCCGCCGGTGCCGTAATCGCTCCCGTCCACCGCACCGAGAACCCGCTGTCCGGCGTCGCCTTCAGCGGACTCACGCCGCTCCAGTCGAAGTTGATCTCCGGGTCCACCCGCGTCATCACCGGCGTTCCGCTCAGGTCCGTCGAGCTGAAGTACTCGCCCTTCATCCCCTCTTCCGCCCCGCCCGCCGCCGGCCGCAGCATCGTCCGCGACACCGGCATCGCAAAC
>DATLMQ010000155.1:0-13978 GCA_035537215.1 Acidobacteriaceae bacterium | reverse complement strand
CAGCTTATTGCGCATCCGCACATTCGCAAACGTGCCCCGCACCATCACCTCGTGATTGCCGCGCCGCGATCCGTAGCTGTTGAACTCCGCCGGCGGCACGCCATGCTCCGTCAGGTACTTGCCCGCCGGCCCGTTCAGCTTGATCGAGCCCGCCGGCGAGATGTGGTCCGTCGTTACCGAATCGCCCAGCCAGGCCAGCACACGCGCATCCGCGATGTCCTCCACCGTGCCCGGCGTCCCCGGCATGCCGTCGAAGTACGGCGCCTTCCGGATATAGGTCGAATCCGGCTCCCAGCCGTACGTGTCTCCACCCGGAAACTTCAGGTTCTGCCAGTTCGCATCTCCCTCGCTCACCTTGCTGTACTGCCCACGGAACATCTCCGAATCAATCGAATTCGCGACCGCATCGGACACCTCCTTCTGAGTCGGCCAGATATCGCGCAGATACACATCCTGCCCGTTCCTGCCCTTACCCAGTGGCTCCGCGTCGAAGTTGTGCTCGATATGCCCGGCCAGCGCATAGGCCACCACCAGCGGCGGGCTCATCAGGTAGTTCGCGCGCACTTCAGGCGAGATTCTGCCCTCGAAGTTGCGGTTGCCGCTCAGCACGCTCACCGCCACCAGCCCATGCTCCTCGATCGACTTCGACACATCCTCCGGCAGAGGGCCCGAGTTGCCGATACACGTTGTGCATCCGTACCCGACCACATGGAATCGCAGTGCATCCAGATACTGCAGCAGCCCCGCCCGTGTGTAGTAGTCCGTCACCACGCGCGACCCCGGGGCCAGAGACGTCTTCACCCAGGGAGGCGTGCTCAGCCCCGCCTCCACGGCCTTCTTCGCCAGCAAACCCGCGGCCATCATCACGTACGGATTGCTCGTGTTTGTGCAGCTCGTAATGGCCGCGATCACGATCGATCCATCGCGCAGATACTTGTCCGGGTCCACGCCAAAGCGCTCCCGCACCGTATGCGCGAGCTCCGCCACCACCTTCGTCTCCACCTGTACCGGAGCTCCCGGAGCAGTTGAAAGCTGCGCATTCGCTGTGCCACCGGGTGCATCATGGGCTGTCTCCAGCACCTCCACCGTCCCCTGTGCAGCCGGCGCCGGCGCTCCCTGCGCACTCGCCACATCGCCGCTGGCGGAAACATGGCCACCCTCGCCCTCCCAGCGCACCATCTGCCGGACTGCCGCGCGGTTCGCCGTCGGCCCCAGCAGGCTCGGCAGCACCTTCGCAAAGCTCTCCGGTGTCTCCCGCAGCAGCACCCGATCCTGCGGCCGTTTCGGTCCCGCCACGCTCGGTTCTACCGTGCTCAGGTCCAGCTCCAGCGTCGCCGAGTACTCCGCCTCCGGCGCCTCCGGCGTATGGAACAGCCCCTGCGCCCTGTAGTACGCCTCCGTCAGCGCGATGTGCTCCTGGCTCCGGCCCGTGAGTCGCAGGTAGTTCAGCGTTTCCGCGTCCACAGGGAATATCCCGCACGTCGCTCCATACTCGGGAGCCATATTCGCAATCGTCGCCCGGTCGGCCAACGGCAACTCGCTGATGCCGGGTCCATAGAACTCCACAAACTTACCGACCACACCCAGCTTGCGCAGCCGTTCCGTCACCGTCAGCACCAGGTCGGTGGCCGTGGTTCCCTCGCGCAGCTTGCCCATCAGTTTGAAGCCCACGACCTGTGGCACCAGCATGCTCACCGGCTGACCCAGCATCGCCGCCTCGGCTTCAATGCCGCCCACACCCCAGCCCAGCACGCCCAGGCCGTTGATCATCGTCGTGTGCGAATCCGTACCTACCAGCGTGTCCGGATACGCCGTCACCGATCCATCTGCCTCCTTGTTCGTGAACACCACGCGCGCCAGGTACTCCAGGTTCACCTGGTGGCAGATCCCCATCCCTGGAGGCACAGCGGAGAAGTTCCGGAACGCAGTCTGTCCCCATTTCAGAAACGCGTACCGCTCGCGGTTGCGCTGGAACTCCAGCGCCGCATTCAGGTCATACGCGTTCAGTGATCCGTACTCATCCACCTGCACCGAATGGTCGATCACCAGCTCCGCCGGCACCAGCGGGTTGATCTTCTCCGCATTGCCGCCAAGCTCTTTCATCGCATCGCGCATGGCCGCCAGATCCACTACTGCAGGGACACCGGTGAAGTCCTGCATCAGCACGCGCGCCGGCATAAACGCGATCTCGCGCGCCGGTTCGGCCTTTGCATCCCAGTTCGCCAGGAAGCGGATGTCGTCGGCGGTCACCGTCACGCCGTCCTCGCGCCGCAGCAGGTTCTCCAGCAGGATGCGAAGCGAATAGGGCAGCCGCGACAGCTTCGCTCCTTCGGCGCTCTCCAGCGCACCGAGCCGGAAGTATCGAACGCTCTGCCCACCCGAGCTCAGCGTGTCGGCGGCGTGAAAGCTGTCAGGACGTGAATTGCTAGCCATTGCAGTCTCCTTTGGCTGTCGGTCTGGCGCACATCGCCCCGAACAGCCGATAAGCCGCGGTCCTGACGCCCTCACGCACAGCGCGCGTGCCGGGCAGGGAGCCGCAAGCGAAACAATCTGGATAATAGTGGGAAGCGAAGCGGTTGGCGGATCAACGCCCGCGGTCGTGGCGGCCACGGCGGAAGCGCCTGATTGGAGGACGCGGCATGTCCCTAGTCTACCGTTGTCCCCATTCTTGTGTCCGCAAAGCACTAACCCGGTCGCCGCCCGGGCCGGGTGCTAGCTTTGGGTGATTGACCCCGCGATGCACCCACCGCATCTTACGCAAAGGGTACGGGTTTATACCTCCGTGCGGCCGGTCTCTGCTCCTCGGAAGCGCCGGCCAGGAGCCAAAGTGATGCTGAACGACCTACGATCGACCTTCGTCCCGCTGAGGCTCTTTTCCGCCACCCTCGGCGCGGCCTTTCTGCTGACCACCTTCGGTTGTCACGCTCGCGCCTCGCAGGCGCCTATCGCCACCGGCGCGGATCCGGCGCTCGCGAACATGGCTCCCGTCAATGGAGGGGTGCAGGTTCTGGGTGCCAGCCAGTCCTATGCCCCGCAAGACGCCGCCGAGTCCTACTCCAGCGGCGGGCAGGCCCCCGCTCCCATCGTTCGAGGAGTGGTCTCCGCCCAGGCCGCGTATAACCCCAATCAGGCGGGCTACGATCCAAACCAGGCCGGCTACCCCCAGAGCCAACCCGGCTACGCCCCAGGTCAGCCCGGCTACGCCCCAGGCCAGCCCGGCTCTGACCAGTACGATCCCGCCGAGCAGGCGGGCGAAGAGGCCATCGCCGAAACCGATCAGCCGCCGCCCCCCCGCCCCGAATCCGATCAGCCCCCCGCGCCGGAAGATGACTACATCTGGACCCCCGGCTACTGGGCCTGGGGCCCCTACGGCTACTACTGGGTTCCCGGCGCCTGGGTCGAGCCGCCCTACTACGGCGCTCTCTGGACCCCTCCCTACTGGGGCTGGTACGGCAGCCGCTATCGCTTCCACCCCGGCTACTGGGGCCGTCACGTCGGCTACTACGGCGGCATTGACTACGGCTTCGGCTACATCGGTTTCGGCTACTTCGGCGGTTACTGGAACGGCAACCACTTCTTCTACAACCGCGCCGTCACCCGCGTCGGCCCCGGCATTCGCACCATCTACGAGCGGCCGGTGATCTACAACAATATCCGCTACACTGCCCGGCCCATCAACCGGATCAGCTACAACGGCGGCCGCGGTGGCCTGAACATCGCCCCCCGACCCGCGGAACTTGCGGCCAGCCGTGAGGGCCACATCGGCGTCCTTCCCGCTCAGCGCGAACTCCGGCTCTCGGCCGCACAGAACCGCGGCCAGTCCTTCTCGCAGAATCATGGTCGCCCGGCCGAGTTCGTCGCTCCCCGGGGTCTGGCCGGAGGTCGCGGACCCGGACCCTTCCCTCGTGGCATGGAGAACGGTCGCGAGGTCGGTCCCCGGCAGGGTGGCTTCCAGGGCGGCGGAGGTCGCCCCGTCGGTCCTCCCTCCGGCAACATGGGCAACGGTCGGCCCGTTGGTCCTCCCTCCGGCGCTCCCGATCGCGGCTTCAACAATGGTGGCCGGCCCGACGCAAGCCCTCGTGGCAGCTTCGAAAACCGCGGGCAGCCCCAGCCCCAACCCCAGGGTGGCCGCTTCGACAACCGCATGACCCCCCAGCCGGAGAATCGTCCTCAACCTCAACCTCAAACCCAGCCGCAAGGTCCCCGCTTCGAAAACCGCGGCCAACCGCAGCCCCAACCGCAATCACAGCCGCAAGGTCCTCGCTTCGAAAACCGTCCCAGCCCACAGATGCGTACGCCGGGTGCCGACGCTCCGGCTCCGCGCATGCAGGCTCCGCAGCCGCAGGCACCCCGGTTTGAGAACCGTCCGCAGTCCCAGCCTCAGCCGCAAGCACCTCGGATGGAGAGCCGTCCTGCTCCGCAGATGCAGGCTCCCCAGCCGCAAGGTGGGGGAGGGCACCCCGGCGGCGGCGGGCGTCCTGACGGCGGCGGAGGTCACCCAGGGGGCGGTGGTGGCGGAGATCACGGCCGCCACTAACCCGCATCAACCACAGGAAGGCGCCCAACCCCGCAGCAGGCGCCTTCCTCTACGTCCAAATCCAGCTCCGCCCCGGTCCTCCACCACCACCCCCCTCGAGCTGGCGGGGTCCTCCCATCTCAACTCCCGGTTGAGCCAAATCCGCCCTGTCCCCGCTGCGTCTCCGCCAGCGTATCCGTCTCTTCAAATACCGCCTGGATCCGTTCCACTACCCGCAGCTGCGCAATCCGGTGCCCTGGCGCGACCACTTGCGCATCCGGTGCCAGGTTCGTCAGCACCACTTTCAGCTCCCCCCGATACCCCGGATCGATCACCCCGGCCAGCGTCGTCACTCCGCGCAACGCGAGCCCCGAGCGATCCTCCACCAGAGCCCCGTGTGTCGACGGTAGCTCCAGCGCCAGTCCCGTCCGAACCGCAATCGTACTTCCCGGCTCACCCACTGGCGCCAGCGTCGCCGCCTCCGCCGCAAACAGATCCGCCGCCAGGTCCCCGTACGGTCCACTATGCGCATAACGCGGCATCTGCGCTGCCGGCAGCAACCGCTGCACAAGGATCTTCGGGCTGCTCTTGGGCGTCATCATCGCCAATCAGTCTCGCACGCCTCGTCCCATCCCCCGCCGCCCTCAACCGCGTCGCCGTCAGGACATCCATTTCAGCAGCCGGATCACGCCCATCGGCGCTGCCTTCGAGTGCGCCGACACCTCCGTCCGCTCGTGGATCGCCCGCCGATTCGCCCTGTAGTACTCAAACGCCCGCAGCATCATCTGCTCATTCGTCAGTGTCGGCGTCCATCGCAGCTCCCGTCGTATGCGGCTCGTATCGAACACAAAGCTCTCCGCGATCATGCGGTAGTGATACGGCCCCAGCGGCGATACACCCAGCCGGTGCGCCAGCTTCATCGCCGCGATCGTCGGCGCCTTCGGCAGGCTCGCTACCCGCGACGCGCTCCCCGCCGCCCGGATCACCGACTCATACATTCCGCGCATCGTCGGCACCTGGTCCGACCCGATGTGAAACAGGTTCGAGCTCTCGTACCCCAGGCACTGCAGACACGCCGTCGCCAGGTCCTGCGCAAACACGAACTGATAGCGGCTCTCTCCGCTCCCCACCACCCAGACCTTCTTGCCATCCTCAATAAACTCGAACAGGATCGCCAGCAGCCCCAGCCGCCCCTCGTCGATGATCGTTGGCGACCGCAGCGTCACAATCTTCATCTCCGGATGCTGCTGGCCAAGGCGCTCCAACACCCGTTCCCCTTCCAGCTTCGAGCGCCCATAGATCTCCACCGGGGAAGGCGCTTCATCCTCCCGCACCGGATGTCCCAGATCCTCGCCCCACAGGCAGTTGCTGGAGATGAACACCAACCGCGGCACACCCGCCGTCACAGCCGCCTCGGCCAGCCGTTGCGTCCCATCCACGTTGGAGGTCCACAGCATTTGCTCGTCCGTCACGTCGTGCGCCAGCATCGCCGCGCAATGAACCACCGCCTCAAACCGATGCTCCGCCAGCAGCTTCGCCAGCAGCGCCGCATCGCGGATGTCGCCCTGTACGCTCGTCAGCGCCTCATGCCGCTCCGGGTCAGGAACCAGGTCGATGTTCGTCACCGCGAAGCCTTCAGCTAGCAGCCGCCGCTTCAGCACCCCACCGAAGAACCCCGACCCGCCCGTAACCAGCACCTCGCGCATCGCCGCGCTCATGCTCGCACCTCGACGGCCCTCTCCACTCTCTCCTGAACACCGCGTTTTCCCTGCGCAGACGTCGAGCGGAATAGGTACACGCCCAGAATCGCAATCAGCGGCTCTATCGGATGTCGAAATCGTGCCTGCACGGTCACTAGATAGTACGGCAGCGGCAACAGCAGAAACATCCATCCCATAAGCGCCGCTCCCGGCACCCGCCGCCGCAGCGCCAGCCCCAGCCCCATCAGCCCCGCCAGGCTCAGAAAGCTGTGATTCAGTCGCCGTCCGAGCTCCACCAAGGGGCGCGGCTCCCACGCATGCGGCGTGTTATCCCAGAAGAACAGGAAGCGGTCCACCGCATGACGCGCAAACGTACCCGGATTCGCCCGGATCCGCGCCATGGCCTGCTCCTTCCTCATCTCCGAGTACCGCACCTCGCCCATCCGCGCATATAGCTGAAACTTCGGATCCCCTGCCCACATCGGCAGCGTCGCTCCCCACGGAAACGCATCGTGCGACTCCAGCGTCGACTCATACAGCTCCGCGCCGAAGTTGGCCCGCGTTGCCACAAACGTATGCAGCGTGCGTACATTCCGGATCCACCACGGGCTCATCACCGCCGCAAACGCCAGCGTCATCACCACCGCTCCCGGAATCACCTGCGTCACCCCGCTCCACCTCCGCAGCCGCGGCCACACCACCCACAGCACCACCACGGGGAAGCACAGCAGCGGCGAAGCATTGGAGAGCGCCAGCAGCCCCCACAACGCGCCGAACGTCGCCCAGCGGCCTATCTGTCCCGCACCCGCCCGCTCCTCGGGCTCACCTGTCCCGCGCAGCCGGAACGCAAACACCAGCGCCCAGGTGAGGATGCACGTCGACAGCGACATCTCCCACGTCCAGTGGATCGCATACTGCAGCGCCGCCGGATACACCGCCCACATCCAGCCGGACCACAGCGCAACCGGAGCCTCCTTCGTCGACCCCCGCCGCGCGATCCCCCGCGCATCGAAGCACCGCGCCGCGATCTCGTATACCGCCGGCGCAATCGCCGCCGAGAATGCACTATCCGCTGCCATCACAAAGAACGCCGCCGCCCGCGTATACACCCCGAACAGCTTGAACCCCAGCGCAATCAGCAGCGGATACAGCGGCGTTAGCCATGCCGTCGGCCCACTCCATCCATTGAACGGGTTCGCATAGCCATGTCCCTGCACCAGCGACCGCGCAATTCGCCCCGCCTCGAACCCGAAGTTGAAGTGGTCGTCCTCCAGCCGGATCCGGTACGTATGCCCGATCGCAATGCACGCCACGCGCAGCAGAAATCCCACCCAGAAGATGGCAGCGGGCGCGCGGAAACGAACCGAAGGCAGGGAAGTCTTGGACACCGGGCAGGGACTCGATCAGCTGAAGCTCTCCCAGTCTATTGCGTTCACCTTGCGCGCTGCGATCGCACAGCCCCACGCGCCGTTGCACTCAACTCCTCGCGCCCATCCTCCGCGACTCTCCCGCCACACTCGGGCCGCCCCTGAGCCGCGCGAGTCCCGTCCGTATCCCACGTACCACCTTCCGCACCAGCAGCCCGATCACCACCATCATCGCCACCACCAGCCCTGCCGCTGCAAACGGATGCACTGTCGCCAGCCACGTGATTCCTGCGGCCGCCACATCCTCGCTCGTGCTCAGCACTACATTCGACACAGGCTCCGGCGTCGCCGACACGGCCACCCGTGCCGAGCTCTTCGCCGCATGCGACACCCCCGCCACCACCGCTGCACCCACGGTCACCATCGCCCGCTCTCCCGGCGACAAGGCATTCGACGCCTGGTAGGCCAGCAGCGCCGCCGCGGGCACCCGGACAAACGTGTGCAGTGCATTCCACACCAGGTCGGCATACGGAATCTTGTCCGCCACCGCCTCCACCACGCTCAGCCCGATCGCCACCGCAATCACCCAGGTGTGGCCCAGCAACGCCAGCCCCGCCGGCAACTCCAGCACCTGAAAGCGTGCCAGCAGCCCCAGAGCGGCCACCGTCACATACAGGTTCAGCCCCACGGCGAAGCTGATCGCCACCAGCAGAGCCGTCAGACGTGCCGGGTTCAGCATCGCTTGTCCTCCAAACCCACCATCCTATTCCTGCCCCGAGTCCTGCCCCATCTCGGCCGGCTTCACTCAACAGAAGTTGAGTTCCCAAACCGGAACATCTCCGCTAGCCTGCCATTAACTTCCACGTTCTCTCGTCGTCCGCCCCGCGCCGGCGAGTGCACCGTCGACCTCCGCTGCGCTTCAGGAGCTCCGGCCGCCTCCGGAGCAGGTACGCTTGCCCCTCCACCGTCCGCCATCGAACGTACGCTCCGCTCGCGCACACTACCTCTTCGCCCTCGTGCGCCTCGCCTTCTCCCTCGCGCTCTCGGCACCCGCCCTCATCGCCCAGAGCCCTGTCGACGGTATCCTCCAGGGGCGCATCGTCGGCTCTCGCGGCAGCCCGCTCCCCCACACCGTCCTGCGCATCTCCCGCGACGGCAGCTCCTGGACAGATCACGTCACCTCCTCCCGCGACGGCTCCTTCGTCCTCCTCGGCCTCCCTCCGGGCGACTACACGGTCCAGGCCGAGCTCTTCGGCCAGCCGCTCCCCTGCGTCACCGCGGACGCCGCCGTAGAGCCCGGTGAGAACTCCATCGTCACCCTCACCGTCGACCCCGAAAAGATCGCCTCCTGCCCCCGTTCGCCCCAAACCTCCCCAACCGCCGGCCTCCCATCGGCCACACCCGGCATTCGCGCCGGCGATCTCCTCGCGCTCAGCGGGGAAGACCTCACCCAGCTCGACTCCGCCGCGCATGACGCCACGCTCGCCTCCGCTCCCGCAACGGACACCAGCGAGGACGAGCCCGCCGCCCCCGCGGCCCAGCGCGAGGCCTCCGAGCTCGGCGCCCCCTCCGCCGGTCCCAGCATCAACGCCCTCTCCCCCACCCAGAACTCCCAGCTCCTCGACGGCCTTTCCACCACCCAGAGCTTTCGCGCCGGTCCCCGGGGCTCCGCCGCAGGCGGCCCGCGGACCAGCTCCACCTTCGGCGTCGGCGCGGTCCGCTCCTTCCAGGTTCTTCCCCGCACCTTCTCCGCGCAGTACAGCGGAGCCGCCGGCGGCGTCATAGCCGTCACTTCCCGCGGCCTCGCCGAGCGCCTGCACGGCACCGCCTTCCTCCGCACCCGCCAGAGCGCCCTCGCCGCCACCAACCCCTACGCCGTCGTCACCCATTTCCACGACGGCATCGTCACCTCCGGCCTCCTCAAACCCTCCGATCGCAACCTGCAGCTTGGCGGCTCCGTCGGCCTTCCACTCTCCCACCTTCCGTTCTCCTGGCTGCAGCTCGCCTCGCTCTTTGGCTCGCTGGAAGCCCAGCTCCGCAACGGCCAGCTCGCCTCCTCCCCCGCCTCCGCCACCTTCTTCCGGCTCACCGGCGAGCAGCTCGCCCTTCTGGGCAACCGCGGCGTCACCGGCGCCTCCGCCAACGCCGCCCTCAACTTCCTCGACAGCCTTACCGGCATCCAGGACCGCTCCTCCACCCGGAGCCTCGGCTTCGGACGCCTCGATCTCGCCCCCACCCCTCGCCAGCACATCACCCTCGGCTACATTCGCAACCGCTTCAACAGCCCTACCGGCTCCGGCAGTGGCCCAGCAGACGGCGTCATCTCCCGCGGCCGCGCCAGCCTCGCCGACAGCGTCGTCCACATCGATGCCTTCACCGCCCGCTGGGCCTATCGCCTCTCCCCCCGCTCCACCACCGAGCTCCGCGGACAGCTCGCCCGCGACCTCGACTTCGAATCTCCGCACACGCCCCTTCCCCAGGAGCCCGCCATCTCCGTCGGCGGCTTGGCCCCGCAGGTCACCATCGCGCCCAATGGCTTCAGCTTCGGCACCCCCTCCAGCCTCGGCCGCATCGCCTACCCCGACGAGCACCGTATCCAGCTCGCCGACGACTGGACCCTCGCCCGCGGCCGCCACGTCTTCACTCTTGGTATGGACTGGAGCCGTCTCCACGACCGCATCGCCGCCGCCCCCAACGCCGAGGGCACCTTCCTCTACGACAGCGGCACCGCCAACGGCCGCGACGGCGGCCTCGTCGACTGGATCACCGACTACACCTTCAACGTCCACGCCTACCCCAACGGCGCCTGCCCCAGCATCCACGCCACCGTCCACCTCTTCTGCTTCCGCAGCTACACCCAAGGCTTCGTCGCGTCCGAAACCCGCTTCGCCACCCACGAGATCGCCGGCTACGCCCAGGATGCCCTCCGCCTTCCGCACGGCCTCTCGCTTGCCCTCGGCGCGCGCTATGACTACATCCTGCTTCCGCCTCCACAGGCGCCCAACCCCGCGCTGAACGCCGTCGTCAGCAGCATCCCCGGCCCCCTCTCCGGCTCCACCTCCGTCATCCCCGAAGATCGCAACAACCTCGGCCCACGCCTCTCCCTCGCCTGGTCTCCCGGCAGCTCGCGCTCCTTCACCCTTCGCCTCGGCTACGGTGCCTTCTTCGGTCGAGTCCCCGGCGCCACCGTGCAGCATGCCCTCGCCGACACCGCCCTCGCCTCTACCACCCGTCGCATCCGCATCACGCCCTCCACCGAAACTCTCTGTCCGCAGGTCGCCAATCAGGGCTTCGGCTACCCCTGCGCCTACACCGCTGCGCCGCCCTCAGCCGTCGCCCAGACCACCTCTGCTGTACTCTTCGCGCGGAGCTTCCGCCTTCCCGCCGTGCAGCGCGCCACCTTTACCGTCGAGCGCGCCGGCCGCCACTTCCAGATTCGCACCGGCTACGCCATGGCCCTCGCCACACAGCTTCCGCAAAGCGTCGACCTCAACATCGCTCCCTCCACCTCCCTGGCCAGCTTTGTCCTCCAGGGAGGCGACCGCTTACCCGGCCTGCGCACGGGCCGCTCCTTCTCCATTCCGCTCTACACCCAGCGCCGCTCCACAGCCTTCGGTCCCATCACGGCTCTCGTCTCTCACGCCAACGCCACCTTCCATTCGTTCAATGCCGAAACCCGCATCCAGCTCGCCGGCTTCCAGCTCCGCGGCAGCTACACCTTCGCCCGCGCCATCGACTACGGCCCACAACTCTCCGCCACCCCTCGCACCAACGGCCAGTTCGACCCCTTCACCGACGGCTACGACAAAGCCCTCGCCAGCCTCGACGTCCGCCATCGCTTCTCCGGAGACCTCCTCCTCCGCTCCTCCGTCCGCCGCGGCCCCGAGCTCTTCCGCGCCACCCTCTCCGGCTGGCGTCTCGCCACCATCGCCACCGCCTCCAGCGGCGCCCCCTACGGCTACACCATCTTCGGTGGCACAAATCTCTCCGGCGGCCGCGACTCCATCAACGGCTCCGGCGGTGCTGCCTATCTCCCCACCGTCGGCCGCAACACCCTCCGCCTCCCGCCCCGCGCTCACATCGACCTCCGCGCCAGCCGGGACATCCGCCTGCACCGCGACACCCGTCTCGAAGCCTTCGTCGAAAGCTTCAACCTCTTCAACGCCCGCAACCTCTCTCGCATCGAGACCCGCGCCTTCCTGCTCGGCACTCCCGCCTCCGCAGGCCAGCCCACCCCGCTCATCTTCCAGGACCCCGCCACCGTCGCCGCCGAAGGCCTCTCCACCCCGGCCTTTGGTACCCCCACCTCCTCCACCTCCGGCCTCAGCCGCGAGCGCCAGATCGAACTCGGCCTTCGCCTCAACTTCTAACTCGCTGCATCTGCGACTCTGCCGGGCGTGTATCCGCTTCGCACAGTACGGAAGTCGCCACAACCATAACGCCGTGAACACTCGCTGCATCCAAGCGGAAGAGATCTGGCTCCAAGGGACGGAAGGCGCACGATGAATCTGCTGGCCGCAGTGCAGCACCATGGGTACGCGGCAACCGCAACCGCCCTCTTCCTCTCAGCCTGCGGCCTTCCCATGCCCATCTCTGTCGTCCTGCTCGCCGCCGGCGCCGCAGCCCATGGAGGCTCTCTCAAGCTGGGCTTCGTCATCCTCGCCGCGGGCCTCGCTGCCGTCTCCGGCGATACCCTGCTCTACTTCGGTGGCCGTCTCACCGGCTGGTGGCTCCTCGCCGGCCTCTGCCGCGTCAGCCTCAACCCCGAAACCTGCATCTTCGGGTCCGCCAACTCCTTCTACCGCCGCGGCCCGCGCACGTTGCTCTTCGCCAAATTCGTCCCTGGCCTCGCCACCGTCGCCGCCCCCCTCGCCGGCAGCCTCAACATGCGCCTCACGCGCTTTCTCCGCCTCGACGCCTGCGGCGTCTTCGGCTACGTCACTGTCTGGAGCACCGTCGGCTTCCTCTTCGCGCCCTTTCTCCGCGTCATCGTCGGCTGGGTCCAGCGTCTGGGCCACATCACCGCCGCCACCGTCGGCGCCGCCGTCATTCTCTACGTGCTCTGGATCGTCATGAGCTCCATGCGCGACGCTCGCTTCAGCAACATCGAACGCGTCGGCGCCGAGCAGCTCCATGAGCGCCTCCGGGCCGCCACCCACGACAAAGTCATGGTCATCGCCGACGTCCGCTCCCACGGCTACTACGACCCCGGCATGCAGCGCATCAAGAACTCCATCCGCGTCGAGCCCAACCGCCTCCACGAAGAGCTCACCGCGCTCCGCGAGTTCATGGCCCCCGAGTGCGAAATCTATCTCTACTGCTCCTGCGCCCGCGACGCCACCAGCGTCCGCGTCGCCCGCATGCTGGAAAAAGAGAACTGCTCCACCAAGGTCATCGCCGGCGGCCTCAAAGCCTGGATCAAAGCCGGCGGCCCGCTCGAACCCGTGCCTGCCACAGATCTCGAACACCTGCCTAAATTCGACTAGCCTCCCGCGCCCTGCGCCACCAGCACGGCGCTTCTACGCCACCCGCCGCGCCAGTCCCGCCAGCAGCTTTGTATGCGGCAAACCGTCCGCATAGGTCTTCAACACCAGCCGCCGCAGCAGCGGCATCCGCATCACGCGAAACCCCCGCCCCGGCTCGCGATAAAAGCGCTGCGCCGCGCGCTGTGAAAACGCCAGCGTCTCCTGCAACTCACGCAGCCCCTCCGCATACCGCTCCGCCACGTCCGCCCACCGCCGGTCGTCCCCACACGTCAGCACCGCCGCGGCCGCAGCCTGCCCGCTCACCACGGCCGAGTGGATCCCTTCGCCCGTCAGCGGATCCACCAGCCCCGCCGCATCGCCCGCCAGCAGTACCCGGCCGCGCGGTACATACGCGTGCCCGCCCAGTCCCAGGTACTGCCCCGTCACATGCGCCCCGGCGATCTGCTCCAGTTCCACCCCCAGCTTCGCCCGCGCATAACTCGCCAGCAGGCCCCGCGTCACGCTCTCACCAGCCCTTCCCGGGCCATCGGTCTCCCGCAGAGTCACAAATGCGCCCACGCCGATATTGATGTGATCGCCCTTCGGAAACATCCACCCATACCCTCCCCGGATCGGCGCGAAGTCGAACACCAGGTCCTCCGCCGCATCCCCCGCCGGCAGCTTCGCCGCCAACGCCGAGTAGGGAACCGTCGCCTCCAGCGCAAACCCCCGGGCATACCACTCCGGCTCGCCCGCCAGCTCCTCCGCCCGGCTCTCCCGCGTTCTGCCTCCAGCCTCACTCTCGCGCTCGTCCCGCAGCCCAGCCGCCAGCCGTCTCATCTGTCCGTTCGACCCATCCGCCCCGATCACCACCGGCGCCCGCAGCACCTCGCTTCTCCCGCCGGCCATCGCGACTTCCAGCTCCACATG
>DATLMQ010000154.1:0-5162 GCA_035537215.1 Acidobacteriaceae bacterium | reverse complement strand
ATCGCATCACAAACCACGGCCGCCGGCTCCCCGCAAACCCGGTCTCCATCGAGCACGTGCGCCGCGCGTCCTCCACCACCGGCAGCATCGTCACGCTCGCCTCGGTCCGCAGCAGCTCCGCCACCGCGTTCTCCTGCTCCTCAAAAGTCATCGACTCCACCGTGCGATCGAAGTCCTCCACCGCATACAGCTGTCCGCCCCGCCGCAGAACGCTGATCCCCACCGCATTCACCCGCGGATCCAGCAGGTTCGCGCGATGATCCGGCGACTGCATCCACGCCTCGTGGATCTCCGGCGCGCTCCACGCCTCCGCCACATTCTCCGCAATCACCGTGAACCGCGCGCCCGCGATGCGTCCCCGGTCCGCCAGCTCCGGCTCGCCCGGGTACTGGTGCGAAATCGACTGCCGCGACGCCATCTGTCCCGCATGCTGCTGTGCCGCCTGGTATAGCGTCGGTTCCCACCGCAATGGCCTCAGCCCCCGGTGCACCCGCTCCGCATTCGCCGCAGCAAACAGATACTGCTCCGCCACCGTGCCCATCGTACGCGATGCGTCCGCCATCGCCCGCAACCCGGGCAACAGGGCAAAAACCAAAACAGCAATGGCGCGAAACCCAATCATCACAGACCGTGACCCCATCCCAAACCAAAAGATGCGTTCCTGTCCGTTATTCCATTCGTCGGGATCAAAGACATCAACCCCCAGATCGGGGCATACCTCTGCTACCTCTGTTCACACCCTCAGAGCTTGTCCTTCACAGCCTCGTAGGTCGTTCGCAGACCCTCCTCCAGCTCAACCGAGTGCCGCCATCCTAGATCGTGTAATCGCCCTACGTCCAGCAGCTTCCGGGGCGTCCCGTCCGGCTTGCTCGCGTCGAACGCCAGCTCTCCCTCAAACCCCGCCACCCGCGCCACCATCTCTGCCAGCTCGCGAATCGTGACATCCTCTCCTGTCCCGATATTCACCAGCGGCGCCTCGTCCTCACCCAGCAGCGAATCGAACCGCGCCGCCTCCAGCTGCAGCAGGTACACGCACGCCCTCGCCACATCGTCCGAGTACAGAAACTCCCGCCGCGGCGTCCCCGAACCCCACACCGTCATCGTCCGCTCGCCCCGCAGCCGCGCCTGGTGCGCCTTCCGCAGCAGCGCCGGCAGCACATGCGACGTATTCAGGTCGAAGTTATCGTCCGGCCCATACAGGTTCGTCGGCATCGCCGCCAGGTACCGCGTTCCATACTGCCGGTTGTAGCTCCAGCACATCTCGATGCCGGCGATCTTCGCCAGCGCATACGGCCGGTTCGTCGGCTCCAGCGGCCCCGTCAGCAGATACTCCTCGCGGATCGGCTGCGGGCACAGCTTCGGATAAATGCACGACGACCCCAGAAACAGCAGCCGCTCCACTCCATTCCGATAACACGCCTCGATCACGCTGTTCTGGATGTCCAGGTTGTCCCGGATAAAATCCGCCGGATACGTGTTGTTCGCCAGGATCCCGCCGACCTTCGCCGCCGCCAGCACCACGTACGCCGGCCGCTCCGCCGCGAACATCGCATCCACCGCCCCCGCATCCTTCAGGTCCAGCTCCGCCCGCCCCCGCGTCAGCAGATTCCCATACCCCTGCCGCTGCAGCTCGCGCACCACAGCCGAGCCCACCAGCCCGCGGTGCCCCGCCACATAAATCTTCGCGCCCTTGTCCTCCAGCGGCCGCCCAAGCTCCCCCATCGCTAGCTCTCCCGCACGTTGTACGCGTCAAACCCATGCCGCCGCACCAGAGCATCCCGCTCCGCCGACCGCAGATCCGCGTCCACCATCTCGTTCACCAGCTCCTCGAAGCTCGTCCGCGGCGTCCACCCCAGCTCCCGCTGCGCCTTGCCCGGATCGCCCAGCAGCGTCTCCACCTCCGTCGGCCGGAAGTACCGCGGATCCACCGCCACAATCACGCGCCCATGCTCATCGACAGCCTTCTCTTCCACCCCGCTTCCCTTCCACTCCAGCTTCATCCCCAGGCGCTCCGCGCAGCGCTCCACAAACTCCCGCACCGAGTACTGCTGTCCCGTCGCAATCACAAAATCCTGCGGCGTCTCCTGCTGCAGCATCATCCACTGCATCTCCACGTAGTCCCGCGCATGTCCCCAGTCGCGCCTCGCATTCAGGTTGCCGATGTACAGCTTGTCCTGCAGCCCTACCTTGATCCGCGTCAGCGCGCGCGTGATCTTGCGCGTCACAAACGTCTCTCCCCGCAGCGGCGACTCGTGATTGAACAGGATCCCGTTGCACGCATACATCCCGTACGCCTCGCGATAGTTCACCACGATCCAGAACCCGTACATCTTCGCCACCGCATACGGCGACCGCGGATAGAACGGCGTCTTCTCCGTCTGCGGCGTCTCCTGCACCAGACCGTACAGCTCCGACGTCGACGCCTGGTAGAACTTCGTCTTCTTCTCCAGCCCCAGAATCCGGATCGCCTCCAGCAGCCGCAGCACGCCCAGCGCATCCGAGTTCGCCGTATACTCCGGCTCCTCAAACGACACCTGCACATGCGACTGCGCCGCCAGGTTGTAGATCTCGTCCGGCTGCACCTTCTGCACAATATGGATCAGCGACGAGCTGTCCGTCATATCCCCGTAGTGCAGAATCAGCTTCGGATTCGGGTTATGCGGATCCTCGTAGATGTGATCGATACGCGCCGTGTTGAACAGCGACGTCCGCCGCTTGATGCCATGCACCTCATAGCCCTTGGCCAGCAGCAGCTCCGCCAGATAAGCGCCATCCTGTCCCGTGACGCCGGTAATCAATGCCTTCTTCAAGAGTTCTCCCAGCCGATATCTCTATGGCGCAATCACTAGCGCATCCACTCTCATTCTATCCAACGCTCTCCCGCACCGTTCCCGTCATCACGTCGTGCAGGTCGCGTTCAAACCGGCGCAGCACCTGCTCCCGCCCCAGGTGTTCCACCGCATACTCGCGCGCCGCCACTCCCAGCCGCGCGCGCCTCTCCGCATCTCCTTCCAGCGATCGCAGCGCCGCAATCAAACACTCCGGCGAATCCGCCGGCACCACCACGCCGCGTCCCTCCACCACCTGCGCCACCTGCGTTCCCGCATCCGCCGTCGCCAGCACCGGCCTCCCGCTCGCCAGCATGCCCGTCAGCTTCGAAGGCATCACCAGGTCCGCCGCTCCTCCGCGCTGCGGCAGCAGATGAACATCCGCTGTATTCAGCAGCTCATTCAACCGCTCCACCGGCTGCAACGGAAGCAGCGTCACATTCGGCAGCCCCGCCACCTCACTCTCCAGCAGCGGCCGAAACGCCCCATCCCCGCAGAACAGAAAGTGCACATGCGTGTCCTCCGCAAACGCCTTCGCCAGCGGAGCCAGCGACTCCAGCCCCTGCTTCGCTCCCATGTTCCCCGAGTACAGCACCACAATCTTTCCTTCCAGCCCCAGCTCCCGCCGAAACGCTGTCTCCCCGCTCATCGGATACACCGCCTCCACGTCCACCCAGTTCGGAAACAGCAGCGCGTGATACGGCGGCACCTCTTTCGTCAGCACCCGCTCCAGCATCTTGTGCGAAATACTCGACACCCGGTCGAACGCCCGCGTAAACAGCGTCTCCAGCCCCAGCGCAATGTCATGCACCAGGCCATTGGCCGGCAACAGCCCCAGGTCGAACGCCGCATCCACCTCGAAGTCCTGCACATGCAGCCAGCACTTCGCCCCGCAGAACTTCCCTATCCCCAGCGCCACCGGCGCCGAGAAAAACGTCGGCTCCACCGTCCACACCACATCCGGCTGCCCCAGCGGCTGCAACAGCATCACCGGCAGGCTCGCCACCATGAACGACGCCAGGTGCAGTACCCGCTTCAACCCCGTCGGCTGGCCCGGCACCCACAACGGCACACGAATCACCGTCGGCTTGCCCTTCGCCCTCTCTATCCGGTACGAGTTCCGGTAATCCTCGTGCACCCGCCACGCCGGGTAGTACGGCGGCGCGGTCACCACGGTCACCTTGTGCCCGCGCGCGGCCAGCCAGTCACTCATCTCTCCGGTGTACTTCCCAATCCCGGTCAGTTCGGGCGAATAGTTCAGCCCGTAGATCAATATGTGCAAAACGGAAATCCTTCACCGTCGATCATATCGCCCCACCCTCGGCACCCACCCCGCGCGCTCCGTTACCAAAGTGCCAGACCGTCCCTCCGCCTCACGCCCCAAACCCACCGCGCTCGTCTTCAGCAAACATCGAGTCGGCGCATCCTCACCCACCATCACCTCAGCCATACTCAAGTCAACGCCTCCACCCGGTGCCCATCTTCGCCTCAGTCCCCGGCAGCCAATCTGAAGCGAAGGTGGGCAGCGTTTGCGGTAGCAAATGATAGAACGCCACATCCCTTGCACTCCCTGCAAAATCTTGCGAAGCTGACCGAAGGCATGAGCAAGCTCCGCGCAGCGGCACACTCCCTTCGACATCAACCGCTCGTCGCCGCCGGTCTCGCGCTGCTCCTGCTCTTCGTCCTCTGCGCGCTCTTCGCTCCCCTGCTCGCCCCCCGCGACCCCACGCAGCTCGACCTCACCCAGCGCCTCCTCGCTCCCTCCCGCGCCCACCTCTTCGGCACCGACGAGCTCGGCCGCGACGTCCTCTCCCGCACCCTCTTCGGCGCCCGCGTCTCCCTCCTCGTCGCCGTCTCCGTCGTCGGCCTCTCCCTCGCCGTCGGCGTCGTCCTCGGCGCCCTCGCCGGCTTCTATGAAGGCTGGGCCGACATCCTCATCAACATCTACCTCACCAACGCCTTCCTCTCGCTGCCCGGAATCCTGCTCGCCGTCGCCGTCGTCGCCTTCCTTGGCCCCAGCCTCACGAACCTCATCCTCGCCCTCGCTCTCTCCGGCTGGGTCAACTACGCCCGCCTCGTCCGCGCCCAGGTCATGGCCATGAAGCAGCGCGAATTCGTCCAGGCCGCCCGCTCCCTCGGCGCCGACGACCTCCGCCTCCTCCTCCACCACATCCTTCCCAACATCATCCAGCCCGTGCTCGTCCAGGCCGCCATCGGCATGGCCGGCGCCGTCCTCGCCGAAGCCACCCTCAGCTTCCTCGGCCTCGGCGTCCAGCCTCCCACCGCCACCTGGGGAGCCATGCTCAACGACGCCCGCTCCCACCTCTTCGAATC
>DATLMQ010000153.1:0-9957 GCA_035537215.1 Acidobacteriaceae bacterium | reverse complement strand
TCATACGCGGGCCGCGGTAGCCGCCGTAGCTTTCGCCGATGAGGTACTTCTTCGAGAGCAGACGGTCGTTCTTGACGAGCCACTTGTAGAGAACGAGGGAGAGGTACTCAATGTCGGGTGTGGGGGCGTAGAAGAGCTTCTTGGTCTGGGCTTCGTCGACGAGCGAGCGCGAGAAGCCGGTGCCGATGGGGTCGATGAAGACCAGGTCGGTGAAGTCAAGCCAGGTTGCGGGGTTGTCGGAGAGGGTTGCGGGGTCGGAGGGGGACTGACCCTGGTTGCCGAAGGAGAGGTGCTTGGGTCCGATCGCGCCGAGGTTGAGATAGACGGAAGAGGCTCCGGGGCCGCCGTTGAGGGCGAAGGTAACGGGGCGCGCGGCCGATCCTTTGGCGGCGTCGGCGATGAACGCCGTATAGACGACCTCGCCAGTCGGCTTTCCGTCTTTGCCCTGGAGCTGGATGGTGCCCACCGTGGCGGTGTAGTGGATGACTTTGCCGTTGATGGTGACAGTCTGGGGGATGGACTTGTCGGCGGGCAGCGGGTTCGCGGCGGGGTCGGGCTTGGGGGCGGCCGGGGGCTTGGGCGGGGCGGACTTCGGGTCTGCCTCCGTTTGCGCATGGGCGGCGGCGGGGATGCAGGAGAGAGCGATGCCGAGCAGGACGGCAGGGACGAAGAAGCGAGCGTACATATCATCCATCGTATGGTGTCGTGTGTGGATTGTGCCTGACCGCCGTGAACACGCGGCGCTTCCTGGGAATGCGAGAGCGGCGAACCGAAGGCCGCCGCTCTTGTGTGGGTGAGGATGTGAAGATGTGGAGGGCTAGAAGATGATCTTCGCCGATCATGTCCGCTTTGAGCACATGCACACGCACCTGAAGGATGCGAGTTTTAGACACACCCGTGTTGCTCAGGCCACACAGGCCGGCATGGAACAAGAAGCTGCCGTGACGGCCGCTTTGGATCAGCGCAGAGACAGCCTCAGCGGCCGAGCTCTTCGAGGTACTTCTCTACTTCAAGCGCCGCCATGCAGCCTGTGCCCGCGGCGGTGATGGCCTGGCGATAGCGGCGGTCCTGAACGTCTCCGCAGGCATAGACGCCGTGGAGCTGCACGCCCTGTTGGGTGACGAAGACGTTGTGCTCGGTTTTGACGTAACCGTCGCCGTCGAGGTCAATCTGGCCCTGGAACATGCGCGCGTTAGGTTCGTGGCCGATGCCGAGGAACATGAAGGAGACGGGCAGGGTCCAGCGCTCGCCGGTCTTCGTGTTCACGAGCTTCAGGCCTTTGACGTCCTTGTCTTCGACACCGAGGACCTCTTCGACCAGGGTGTTATGCAGGAACTCAATCTGAGGGTGCGCGATGGCGCGCTCCAGCATGATCCTGCTCGCCCGGAAGTTCTCGGTGCGGTTGATGAGGGTGACCTTCGTGGCGAAGCGGGTGAGGAACAGAGCCTCTTCCATCGCGGAGTCGCCGCCGCCGATGACGGCGATCTCTTTGCCAGAGGCGAAGAAGCCGTCGCACGTGGCGCAGGAGCTTACGCCGAAGCCGATCAGCGCTTGCTCGGAGGGCAGATTGAGCCAGCGCGCGGAGGCTCCGGAAGCGATGATCAGCGAACGGGTGCGGACGGTCTCCCGGCCGAGGTTGAGTTCGAAGGGACGACGCGTGAGATCGACCGAGGCAAGATGAGCCATCTGAAGCTCGGCGCCGAAGCGGGTGGCCTGCTTCTTCATGTTCTCGATCAGCTCGGGACCCTGGACGCCTTCGGGCCAGCCAGGGAAGTTTTCGACCAGAGTAGTAATGGAGAGCTGGCCGCCAGGTTCATGCCCTTCGAGGACAAGCGGCTTGAGGTTGGCACGGGCGGCGTAGATGGCCGCCGTCAGCCCGGAGCAGCCGGATCCAAGGATGACGGTGTCGCGTACGGTGTTCATTTCGGACATATCCATTTGATTGTAGAGGGTTGCGGATCGGTTCAAAGGCCGTCGCTAGGCGCGGCGTACGATGAGATCTATGGCTAATCTGGTTCTGGTGTACGGTATGCGGCTGCTGCCAGCCGACGAGGTGGCCGGGGTGCAGGCCGCTCCGGTGCAGTTGAAGAACGGCAACGATGCGCAGGTGACGATGCATGTCCTGGAGGGAAGCCGAGAGCAGATTGAGGCGCAGCTTCGGCATAGCATCGACGCATTCTTCGATTTCTATCCACAGATCTAGCAGCCGGACGGGCGGTTCTGAGGCGGGCTCTCGAAGGTCTGCTGGGACTCAAGTAGGGGTCCCAGGGTACAGCTTTTGGGGTAGCGGGTGGCGGATTTAGGCTTGGGCACTGTCCGATCTTGAGACGACGGCGACGAGTGTCCCTCTTTGCGACGAAGAGTTGCTTGGAGGGTGTTCCAGGATGCGCCAGTGGTTTAGGTCTGTGGTTCTCGGCGGGGTATGCGCGTGTGCGGCCGCTGGGCAGGTCAAAGCGCAGACTCCGCTGGACGCAGCGGCGCCGGATGCGAGCGTGGGCGCTGCACTGCGGAACCTGGCGTCGCGGGCGGGGGTGGTGTTTGCGGGGCAGGTGGTGGCAATCGAGCGGCGTGGGGGCGTCGTCGAGGTAGTGTTTCGTGTGGACACGCCGGTCTTGGGGCAGACGGGCTCCACCTACACTCTGCGCGAGTGGGCCGGGCTGTGGCCACCGGGGCAGTGGCGCTACACGGTGGGCGAGCGCGCCATGGTGTTTCTGCACGCGGGAAGTCCGGCTGGGCTGAGCTCCGCGGTAGACGGCGGAGAGGGCGTGGTGCCCGTGCTCGCAGGCTCCGATGGAACGGCTCTGCTGGACATCCGACGGTTGAGCACGCGCGTTCTGCGCAGGATCGGCGATCCTCTGCCGGCGGAGGAAACCGGCGGCATCACGCTGGCGGATGCCATGCAGGTGGTGCAGGGCGCGCGTAGCGGGGTGGCACGCGAGCCGTTTCGTCGGCCAATACCGCCGTCCTCAACGGCTCCGGCCTCGCGGATGTCGCGGCCGGCCCGTGTGGTGCTTGGGGATGAGGGACGGGGCACGTCCGGCGCAGAGTCGAGCCCGAGCGTGCAGCGAGGGCCGGATGACACTCAGTAGTCGCCGCTGCGCCGCATGGTGGGGGTGCGGCCGCGTGATCGGAGCCGCCCTGCTGCTGGCCGTCGCGGTGGTCCTTGGAGGGCTGACACCGAGGGCCTGGGCTGGTGGGCCGCGGTTCGTTACGGGCACGACGTTCTGGTGGGCGCAGTCGGGGCAGCCGATGCCGTTCTACACCTCATCGCCGACGTACTACACGGACCCGGGAGACCTGAACCCAAATGTGACGCATGCGCAGGCTGACGCTCTGGTGGCGGCGGCAGCGGCGACGTGGAATGTTCCGATGTCCAGCCTTATGTTGACGCAGGGCGGAGCTCTGAACGAGCACGTGAGCAGCGCCAATACCTACTTCGACGGCACGCAGATGGTGTTTCCCGCAGATGTCTCGGCGAGCAATGCTCCTAATAAGCCGATCGCGGTGATCTACGACACGGACGGCAGCGTCATCGACACGCTGATGGGCCAGGGCGCAAGCAGCCCGAGCGGGTGCCGGCAGACCGGGGCGGTGGAAAGCGTGGATCAGTTTGGTGAGGACGGCAAAATCGATCACGCCCTGATCATCCTGAATGGCCGCTGTGTGGGGTCCAATCCGCAACAGCTGTTGCAGATGCAGTATCTGGTGGAGCGGGCGTTTGGGCGGGTGCTGGGGATCTCATGGTCGCAGCTGAACGACAACATCTTCACAGGGGCGAGCCCCGTGCCGGCAGGCGAGATCGACTACTGGCCGGTGATGCACCCCATCGATGTTCTGTGCAGCTCGTACAGCTACCAATGTATGACGAACCCTTTTCAGCTGCGGCCGGATGACATCAGCGCCTTGAGCTTTCTATACCCGGTGACAAGCTCCAATCTAACCCCGGGCAAGGTTCTGACCGCGCAAAACGCCACGTATCTTGCGGGGGACGTGCTGTTTCCAACGGGGCAGGGCATGGCATGGACGAACATCGTGGTCATCCGGCAGTTGCAGGGTCATGCTTCGCTGGAGCCATGGGAGATCGCGTCCGGGGTCACTGGGTTCCAATACCAGCAGAACGGCGGCAATCCCGTCACCGGCCCGGAGCCCGACAGTGCCAACGCCGGCACGCCGTGGACGCCCGCCGAGAGCCGGTTCACAATTCAGCGAGTCCCAAATGACTACGTGGAAAACCTGTTTATGGTGACCGAGGCAATCAATCCGTTGTATGTGGGTGAATATGCGGTCGGGCCATATCAACGGCCGCCGGCAGCCCCCTCGGGGTCGCAACGGGTGATGGTGGACTGGTCAGCTGTGGCGGGGAGTGGGGCCTACTACGTGCAGACCATGGATGATGCGGCTTCGAGCTGCTCGCCGGGTGCAGATGGCAGCCAGACTCAGCCGGCCGCCGCGGATCCGACGGGCTGGTGGACGGGGCTGCTGTGCTCTACAGGACACACGTCGTGGTGGAGCGCGGCAGTAAAAGCCGGCCGAAGCTGGACAGTAGAGGTAACGGCGCTTGACGAGTCAGGAGCGGCGACGATGCGCAAGGCGCAGCCGGTGATCGGCGTATGGCACAGCGGGGATTCCGGGCTGCCGACGGTGGCGAGCCAGGCAGTACCGATGAATACAATCGCCGCAGGGGTGACGCAGCTCCGCATTCCAGCCGCGACCGCCGCGGGAACCTATACGTTGGCTGTCGCCGATCAGTTCGGGGCGGGGAGGCCGGACTTCGCATACAAGGCCCGGCTTCTGTATGCCGATAGCGTCTTCCCGAGCCGGGTGAGCAGTGCTGGAGGACTGATCCTGATCGCAGGAGAGGGATTCCGTCAGGGCAACACGGTGAAGGTGAACGGCATTACGGCCACGGTGATCGGCTGGACGGCGAATCAGATTGTGGCGCGGACCCCGACGATGGCCGCAGCAGGGGCTACCGCGGGTTTCGGCGTGGATGTCACCGTTACGGACCCGGCAACGGGTGGGTGGACGACGATCTCCTCCGGCCTGACGTACACGCGGGCGGGTCCCAACGTGGTCCGTCTGGTCTCGGCGCCAACGGCGCTGGTCACTGGGGTAACGGCGTCCACGGCTCTCGGGGTACGTGTGTATCAAACTGACGGAACGACCCCTGTGGTGAGTGCGAATGTACGGATGGGGGTGACAGCCGGGTCGGCGTCGCTCGGCAGCTGCGGCGGAGGGACTTCGTGTGTGCTGCAGACGGATGCCACCGGGTTGGCGCAGACGAAGGTGATGGGCGTTGCTGCGGGCGCGGTGACGTTGGCGGCCACGGAACTGACCGGCGGGGCATCAGTGCAGGTGAACCTGACAGACACGGACACCCAGCGGAGTCTCGTGATCCAGAATGGCCCTGTGTATGTGGCGGCAGGGGCTACATTGTCCTGGACCCTGCAGGCGCTAGCGATGGACCAGGGAAGCGGCGCTGCCGGGGTTCCGGTCGCGTGGACCGCCGGCCAAGGGCTCACGTTGGGAACGGGCGCGAACACGACGACCGACGCGAACGGCGGCACCGCGATGGCCGTAGGGGCGAACCAGCTTGGGGCTGGCTCTCCGACTGTGACGGCATGTGCCTGGACAACCGTGTGTTCGAGCTGGACCGTGAATGCCGTGGATGCATCGCGATGGCAGGTGGCGGCCACCACCGGGGCGGGGCAGAGCGTTCGCTTGGGAACGGACTTCCTCCCAGTCACGCTGCAGGTCAGCGACAATGCCGGGCATCCCCTGCAAGGAGCGCCTGTGACGGTTTATCAGACCGTGGATGCGTGGGAAGGAGGGTGCGCGGAGGCGGGCCGCTGCCCGGCGAGTCCGGTGCTGGCGACGCAGCAGACCACCGCGATTACCGATGCAAACGGCAAAGTGACGATCACGCCGCTGCAGGTTGCAGGGATCCCGCAGACCGTGAACATTGTGGCGGTGACGGGAACGACCGGGTTTGTAAGCCTGTCGCTGGTGCGAACGCCGTAATGTGCAGGCGAGGCCGCCGTTACGACGGCGTTCGCCCGGGTGATTACGGCTTATTCGGCGGGAAGCAACGAGTTCGAGGCTGGAGGCCGACGGATAGCGGCGATACCAAAGGCTGCGATGTAGGCGTAGCAGATAACCGGGATGAAGAAGCTTGGGTGGAGGCCGATGTGGTCTGCGATCTTGCCCTGAATCTCGGGGATGATGGCGCCCCCGAGGATCGCGGCGATGAGAAGGCTGGAGCCTTTGCTGGTAAGTGGCCCGAGGTCCTGGATGCCGAGGGTGAAGATGGAAGGGAACATGATGGAGTTGCACAAACCCACCGCAAGCATCGACCACATGGGAACAGACTTGGGCACGTAGAAGGTCCCGTGCCAGTGGCCTAGGGTCGCGGGGTGGATCCAGTAGCCGCTGGTAAAGCTGGATTTCATGCTGATGAGCACGAGGATGGCGGCGCATATGGCCGCGGCCCCAAGGAGAATACCGGTCTTCATCTTTTGCAGCAGGGCCGAGCCGATGAAGCGGCCGATCATGGCGCCACCCCAGTAGCACATGAGGAAGTAGGCGGCGGTCGCTTCGCGCAGGCCGGCGATCTGAGGAAGGCCCATGTAGTTGACCAGCAGGCTACCGATGGCGACCTCGGCGCCGACATACGTGAAGATGCCGCCAGCGGCGGCGAGTAGCCAGGGGTGACGCCAGATGGTGTCAGGGCGGGAGAAGGCCTCCGCGAAGGCACCAGGGCGGAAGTCCTGGGTATGCTGCGAGACGCCGGTCTGGGTCTTCAGCTTGATGGCGGCGAGCGCCAGCGCGAGCAGAACCAGCGTCAAGCCAATGCCGATGTAGGGCATGCGCACGGTAGAAGCCTGTGCGGATCGGTAGAACTGAAGCTGGGCGGCGCTCATGACGCGGAGGCGCTCAGGGGTCGCCATGGCTGGGGCCGTGGCGAGAATGAGCTGCGAGCCGAAGAACGGAGCGATAAAGGTGCCCACAGAGTTGAAAGCCTGCGCGAGGTTGAGGCGCGAGGAGGCGGTGGCCGCCGGACCGATGACCGTGACGTAAGGATTGACAGCGACCTGCACAACAGTCATGCCGGCAGCGAGGACGATGAGCGCGCCGAGGAAGACGGGGAACAGCGCGAAGTGCGCGGCGGGAATGAATCCAAAGGCGCCGCAGGCCATTACGAAGAGCCCCGCAACCATCGTCTTCTTGTAACCGAAGTTGTCGACGAGGCGGCCACCCGGATAGCTGAAAACGAAGTATGACGTGAAGAAGGAGAACTGCACCGTGAGGGCTTCGGCGTAGTTCAGATCAAAGATCGACTTCAGGTGTGGAATGATGACGTCGTTCAGGCAAGTGAGGAAACCCACCATGAAGAACAGCGCGGTCGCAACAGACATCGCGCGCGTATCGGTTTTCAGGTAAGTATCTTCACCGTACCCGGGGGCGCTGACGTTGCGGACTGAGACGGCCAAGGGTGACTCCTTCGCAGGGAACAAGACGCTGCGGCGATGTGTGCGCGCAGGTCTAGAGTAACTGCTCGGACTCCGAGCGTGTTGCCTTCAGCGCAGGGTGGTCTGGGCTTGGCCGGTATCAGGCACCCTGACTGCCCAGCCGAGAGGTGTCCCCGTCCGATCGGAAGCGGCGCAGAAGGTGGCCGACCGCTGTGTAGGGCCACCCGATGCTTTCGATCCACTCCGTGCATGGGGCGGGGGACGGTTCCCCGCTGGCATACTAGCGGGAGCGAGGGCGACAGGATGGCGGACGTCGGCAAGACAGGTACTGAATGGGGCGCAGCGCAGGCGTTGCAATTCCTCCCCGAGGTGGTGGTTCTGCGGCCCCGGCTTGTGGAGCGCATCTGGGGTGTCATGGAGCTGCCGGCCTTCCTCGAGCAGCCGCAGCCCGCGCATCCGATCGGCGAGGCCTGGCTGACGGCGTTGGAATGCGAGGTGGAGGATGCGCCGGGCCTCACGTTGGGCGATATTGTGCGGCGTTGGCCCGAGGCGTTCGGCGCTGAAGGCAGGGCGCAGTTCCCGCTGCTGATGAAGCTGCTGTTTCCACGCGAGAAGCTTTCCGTGCAGGTGCATCCAAACGATGAGGAAGCGAAGGCAATTGGGGAGTCCTGCGGAAAGACAGAGTGCTGGTACATCCTTGAGGCGGAGCCCGGCGCGGAGGTGGCGGTCGGCTTCCGCGAGCCAATAGCCCCGGATGACATGAAGCGCGCCATCGCCGAGGGAACGCTCGAGAGTAAACTCCGCTATCTGCAAGTAAAAGCGGGCGACATGGTCTATGTGGATGCGGGCACGATCCATGGGATCGGTCCCGGTATGGTGGTTCTTGAAACCCAGCAGTACAGCGATGTGACCTACCGGCTGTATGACTATGGACGACCTCGTGAGCTGCACCTGGACGCGGGGCTAGCGGTGACCAAGGCACAGACCGAAGCAGGCCTGGTGATGCCCGAGCCACATGACGGCTTCGTGCGGCTGGTCCGCTCTCCGTACTTTGCGGTGGATCGCTTCGACGTGGTTCCCGGGACGGCGAGTCCTCTGGGCGTCGTGGACGGGGTGCAGATCCTGGTCGCGCTCGAGGAGGGAGCAGCAATCGGCCTTGGAGCGGGACGCAGTACAGCTTTGCCCGCCGGAAGGGCTGTGCTTTTGCTGGGACGTGCTAGGGCGACGTACGCCTTACGGGCAGAGCGGCCGTGCAATGTTATTCGCGTTACAGAAGGCAGGATGTAAAAGCAGAGTGGCATCGATGGGGAAACTTCGCGGGCGCGCCGTGAGCCGCTAAAGTGAGCATGGCGGCCAGCCTGAACGGCTGGCTTCTCACGACGAGGACTGCCCATGATCTCGGCCGCGACTGCGTTCCGCGCCATCTTCGGATATCTGTTTCTGATTTTCATCGTGCGCATCGTGGGGCGTCGTCCGGGCAAGCAGTTGACGCCGTTTGAGATCGTGCTGGTCTTCTATCTGAGCGGGCTGACGCTGACCGCACTGGTGCGCGAAGAGGCATCCATCACCAACGCCTGCGCCCAGATCATCACAATTGCACTGACGCACTATGCGCTGATGAAAATCCGCAGTCACTCGAAGCGTATGCAAAGAATTCTGGATGGCGTCCCGCTGATCCTAATGAAGGCGGACAATGGCGCCGAGACACGATGATTCGCATGCGCATCCACGACGACGATGTCATGGAAATGGCACGCGATCAGGGACTGCGCAGCCCGACCGAGATTGACACGGTGGTGCTCGAACGGAACGGCGCGATTAGCGTGATCCCAATGGAAAAGCAGCGGGGAACCGGTGACGCCGAGCCATGGCTGGCTGGGGCGTCGTGCTACCCTGAAGATACAAAGGATCACCCGATATGCTCTCCGAGCCGTTTTACGACCCGGCCAGGACTTACCTGGAGAATTTTGAGCGCGGTCCCTTTTCTTACTTCGCGGAGCCCTCGGTCTACGAGCAAGCTGGCGAACCCCGATACAAATTCCTTGGCCATGCTGTTTATCTGCCGCTCGGCATTGCGGCGGGTCCATTGCTGAACGGCCGCTTCGTGAAGGCCGCACTCGACAAGGGCTTCGACATCCCGGTCTACAAGACAGTGCGGTCCCGGCGTTATGCAGCCCACGCGTGGCCAAACGTGTTGGCCGTACATCCTGGCGGCGACCTCGCGCTCGACCCGGGGCAACTCGTCGGTACCGAGGACTATAGCGAGCCACTGTCGATCACGAACTCGTTCGGGGTGCCGTCCTTCGACCCGGAGTTCTGGCAGCCCGATCTCGCCGATGCCGTTCGATATGCGCGGCGCGGACAGGTGGTAGTGGCGAGCTTCCAGGGAACCCTCTCGGGGCACGGGGACGCCGCCGCTTACATCGAAGACTTCGGTCTGACGGCGCGTCTGCTCCAGGAGACGGGCGTAAAGATTATCGAGGCCAAC
>DATLMQ010000152.1:0-9190 GCA_035537215.1 Acidobacteriaceae bacterium | reverse complement strand
TGGCTTGCGGAGCAACCCGAAATCCAGAGGGTTCTCCATCCCGCATTCCCCTCCTGCGCAGGCCACGAAACCTGGGTCCGGGACTTCACCGGCTCCGCAAGCGTCTTTTCCGTCGTCTTCGCGCCGACCATCGCACAGGAGCAGGTAAACAGATTCGTCAACGCGTTGCGACTCTTCAAGATTGGCTGGAGCTGGGGAGGTACGGTAAGCCTCGCGATGGCATACCCCTCCATCGATCGTCCCCAGTACGACGGCAGAATCGTTCGTTTCCACATCGGCCTCGAGGACACAAACGACCTCCTCGCTGACCTGAGGACTGCCATGTTGTCCATCATCTCGAGTGACATCTGAGCCGTCGGGAGCGCAACGGACCACACACCAGCACCCTTGGTTGAAGCGCGGACGGATCAGCCGGCGGATCGTCTCGTGCTCTGTTGTGGGGTGCCGCCGCGTTGCTCTTCATCACTCTCGTGTGACGAGAGTCACGAAAAATGTGGTGGGCAGTGAGGGACTCGAACCCCCGACATCCTGCTTGTAAGGCAGGCGCTCTAACCAACTGAGCTAACCGCCCCTTGCGGCCACATCCAGTGTAGGCCAATCCACGCCACCGGCCAAACCGGCCGTTCCCACACCACTCCATCGCACATCGGACAGTCCAAGCCCCCTCCCGCAGGACGCATGGCCGACTGCCCAGGCAGCCGCCGCACGCCACCGTCTTCGCGCATCGGCATCGCTACCCCTGCAATTTGAGCGACAGAGAGGACAGATCTTGCTAAGCTTCCCTCGGCCCAAGAAGCTCGGCGCCCGCTGGTTGGGCTCAAGGATAACCTGTGACCGCAAATCGTTTCGTTCTCGCTCTCGATCAGGGGACCACCAGTTCACGCGCCATGATCGTCGATGAATCCGGCCGCGTGCACTCAATCACACAGCGCCCCTTCACACAGATCTATCCCCAGCCCGGCTGGGTGGAGCACGACGCCGTCGAGATCTGGTCCTCACAGATCGGAACCGCCACCGAGGCGCTCGCCGCCGCCGGTCTCTCCTCCGAAGACATCGCCGCCATCGGTATCACCAACCAGCGTGAGACCACCATCCTCTGGGATCGCCGCACAGGTGAACCGATCCACAACGCCATCGTCTGGCAGGATCGCCGCACCGCCGACTTCTGCGAAGCTCTCGTTCGTGACGGACACGCTGACCTCATCGCCGCCCGAACCGGTCTCCAGCCCGACGCGTACTTCTCCGGCAGCAAAATCCGCTGGCTGCTCGACCACGTCCCCGGAGCGAGGAACCGCGCCGCTCGCGGCGAGCTCGCCTTCGGCACCGTCGACACCTGGCTCATCTGGAAGCTCACGGACGGCAAGCGCCACATCACCGATGTCACCAACGCCTCGCGCACCATGCTGTTCAACCTGCACACGCTCGCGTGGGACCACGAGCTCCTCGCTCTTCTCGACATCCCTCCCTCACTGCTCCCCGAAGTCGTACCCTCAAGTGGGGTCTGCGCCACCACCGAGGGCCTCCTGGATGGCATCCCCATCGCGGGCATCGCCGGCGATCAACAGGCCGCTCTCTTCGGCCAGATGTGCATCGATCCCGGCATGGTGAAGTGCACCTTCGGCACCGGCGGCTTCATGCTCCTCAACATCGGCGACAAGCCCGTTCCCTCCCGAAACAAGCTGCTCACCACCGTCGCGTGGAGCATTGACGGAAAGGTCGAGTATGCCCTCGAGGGCAGCATGATGATCGCCGGCGCCGTCGTCCAGTGGCTGCGCGATGAGCTGCAGATCATTCGCTCTTCAGCAGAGATCGAGGAGCTCGCCGCCTCCGTGCCCGATACCGGCGGTGTCGTTCTCGTGCCCGCTTTTTCCGGCCTCGGCGCGCCTCACTGGGACCAGTACGCTCGCGGCGGGATGCTCGGTTTGACCCGCGGCACCACCCGCGCCCACATCGCCCGCGCCGCGCTCGAAGGCATCGCCTTGCAGGTCATGGACGTCCTCGCCGCCATGCAGGCGGACTCCGGCCTCCCGCTCGCCGAGCTGCGTGTCGATGGTGGCGCCTCCGCCAACAACCTGCTCATGCAGATGCAGGCCGATGTTCTTGGCGTGAACGTCCTCCGGCCCGAGAACGCCGAAGCCACCGCCCTCGGAGCCGCCTATCTCGCCGGCCTCGCCGTCGGGTACTGGCCCGACCGTCACGCCTTGGCCTCGCAATGGCGCGTCGAACGCAGATTCACTCCGGCCATCAACGCGGAGGAGCGTGCGAAGAAACAAGCCCACTGGCAGCGGGCTCTCGATCGCGTTCGCGACTGGGATCGCGCATGAGCAGCAGCCCGCAGCCGCGCCTGCGCGACTCCCTGCTCCGCGATATCGACGCCACCCGCCTCTGGGACGTCGTCGTCATCGGTGGAGGAGCTACCGGACTCGGCACCGCCGTCGAAGCTGCCTCCCGCGGCTATCGTATCCTCCTGCTCGAGCGCGGCGACTTCGCCGAAGGAACCTCCAGCCGCAGCACCAAGCTCGTGCACGGAGGCGTGCGCTACCTCGAGCAGATGAACCTTCGCCTCGTCCTCGATGCCCTGCGCGAACGCGGCTACATGCTGCGCAACGCTCCTCACCTCGTCCACAAGCTCGACTTCGTCATCCCCGCTTACAGCTACGCCAGCCTTCCCTACTACGGCCTCGGTCTCAAGCTCTACGAGCGTCTCTCCGGCAAGCTCTCCTTCGGTCCCACCGAGCTCCTTTCGCGCGCAGACACCCTCGCCCGCCTGCCTACACTCGAATCCCAGCTCCTTCGCGGCGGCATCCTCTATCGCGACGGCCAGTTCGATGACGCACGCTATGCCATCGCCCTCATGCGTACCTTGGAAGACCTCGGTGGCACAGCCCTCAACTACGCGGAAGTCACAGGCCTGCTGAAGAGAGACGGAAAGATCGAGGGCCTCCAGTTCACGGATTGCGAGACGGGCGACACTCGCGACGTCCTCGCCCGCGTGGTCATCAACGCCACCGGCGCCTTCACCGACACCCTCCTCCGCATGGACGACCCATCCGAAACCCCGCCACTTGCCATCAGCCAGGGCAGTCACTTCGTTCTTTCCCCTGACCTCCTTCCCTCCGCAAGCGCTCTCATGATCCCGAAGACCTCTGATGGCAGAGTCCTCTTCGCGATCCCCTGGCACGCTCACCTCCTCGTCGGCACCACCGACGTTCCGGTCAACGACAGTGCCTCGGAACCCCACGCCAGCCCCTCGGAAACGGGGTTCCTCACCTCACACATCCGCAAATACCTCGGCCGCTCCCTCCAGCCCGCGGACGTACTCAGCATGTGGTCCGGCCTGCGTCCTCTCGTGCGCAGCACCGCCAACGCAGCCACCGCAAAGCTCTCCCGCGACCACCGCATCACCCTCTCACCCAGCGGCCTCGTCACCGTAATCGGCGGCAAGTGGACTACCTATCGCAAGATGGGCGAAGACACCCTCGATCGTGCTATCGAAATCGGCAGCCTCCCCCACGCTCCCTCCCGCACCGCGGACCTCAAGCTGCACGGCTGGCAGCCCTCACCCCAGCCCGGTACAGAGGAACCCGAGGTCCTATACGGCAGCGACCTCGACCACCTCCGCGCCCTCAGCAAGGAACATCCGGACTGGAACGACCTTCTGCACCCGCAGCTTCCCTATCGCAAGCGCGATGTGATCTGGGCCGCTCGTCACGAGCACGCGCGAACTGTGGCTGATGTCTTGGCCCGCCGCACCCGCGCCCTCTTTCTCAACGCACGCGCCACCCTCGACATAGCCGACGTAGTCTCGCGTCTCCTTGCCGTCGAGCTCGGCACCGACGAAGCTGCACGCCTCCGCGACCTCGAGCGCTTCCGCACCATCGCATCCGGTTATATCTTTGCAGGCTGACTGAGCTCACAAGAAGAATCCGACACAAAGGATAAGCATGACCCTCAGCGAAACGTTTGCAGGCGAGCTCTTCGGCACCATGGTCCTGATCACCCTCGGCAACGGTGTCGTCGCGGGCGCTCTTCTGAACCGCTCCAAGGCCCAGAACGCCGGCTGGATCTCCATCACCGCCGGCTGGGCGCTCGCCGTCTTCTCCGGCGTTGCGGTCGCCAGCGCCCTCGGTGACAGCGACGCCCACCTGAATCCCGCCGTCACCATCGCCTCCGTCATGATGACCGGCCATGCCGTCCGTCTGTTTACCTACATACCCGCACAGCTACTCGGTGCCTTCCTCGGCGCTGTCCTCGTCTGGATGCACTACAAGCCGCACTGGCCAGTCACTGAGGATCCCGACCTCAAGCTCGCCTGCTTCTGCACCTCACCCGCCATCCGCCAGCCAGCATGGAACTTCTTCAGCGAGTTCCTCGGGACCTTTATCCTGATCCTCGTCTCCACCGCGCTCTTCTCCCGCCGCATCGCCCCCGGCGGTCTCGCCCCGGGGCTCGGCCCCGTCCTCGTCGGAGCGCTTGTCTGGGCCATCGGCCTCTCCCTTGGCGGAAGCACCGGCTACGCCATCAATCCCGCGCGCGACCTCGCTCCCCGCCTCGCCCACTCCCTTTTGCCCATCGCCGGAAAGAGCTCCTCCGGCTGGACCTACGCCTGGATCCCCGTCCTCGGCCCGGTGGCTGGCGCTGCCTTCGCGGCCATCTTCATCCGCATCTTCCACATCGTCTGATGGCCGCCGCACCACACTCCCGCCCTACTTCAACCCAGTCTTCGGCTCCAGCAGTTCACTCACGCAGCCCTCCGGCTTGTTCACCGGATTGCACCGCGCAACCAAGCCCCCCGGCAGCGTCGCCACAAAGCTGCTCCACTGCGAAGGTTCGCT
This sequence comes from Acidobacteriaceae bacterium, assembly GCA_035537215.1. Classification (GTDB taxonomy): domain Bacteria; phylum Acidobacteriota; class Terriglobia; order Terriglobales; family Acidobacteriaceae; genus Granulicella. The sequence goes on along the minus strand of DATLMQ010000152.1, from coordinate 4,355 downwards.
AGGCGGATAGTCCGTGCTCAGCATCTGCGCTCCACTCGAAAGTGCCCGGTCCAGCCGCGTCCGGTCGTTGGTGCGCGCCTGCTCCGTTCCCTCATCCGTGCGCGTCCTCACCAGGTACCCCTGCTTCACCAGCCCGTCGATCTCCTCGCGCGGCCCATCGTTCTCCTCGACAAACGCCGTCTCCGGCTCACCCGGCACGCCGTTGATGAAAATGGCTCGCCCCTTCAGCGATGGATGCCCCTGCGCATAGATCGGCCCCGCCTTCTTCTGGTCCAGCAGAAACACCACCTTGCCCCGCGCCTTCTCCAGCGTTGGCCACCCACCCGCCCGTATCGCGGCATTCAGCGTCGCCGCCGATCCCCGCACCTCGTCCGGCGTAATCATCTCCTCCGGACTGAACACCGATCGAATCTCCGCATCCAACGCATCGAAGATCGCCGGCGTAAACGCATCCGCCACCGGAGCCCCGGGCATTCCCTTCACTGCACCCTCTTTCGTCTCCACCAGGACGAACACCGGCAGCGCCTCCGGATGCGCCTTCACCCATCCCCTCACCTGCGTCAGGCACCTCACAAACGTGTGGCAGGTACTCCGCTCATCCACGCCCTGTATGTGCATCACCTTGAACCCCGGCTTGTCCATCTCATGCTCTGGATCGAACTCCGGATCCGCCGGCAGCCCCGCCGCTGCTATTGCCTTCACGATCGCCGGATGTGCGTACTTGCCTCCCTCCGGATCGTTGAACACATCGATCTCCACCTGCCGCACTCCCCCGTCCAGCTGCACCGTCAGCGGCTTATGCGAGTAATCCAGGCTCCGCAGCCCCTTCGGATTCTTCATCTCCATCCACTTGCGCTCGCTTGGCGCAAACCCCGCATGATAGCTGTTGTGCGACCCCACCACCTGCACCTGGTTCAGGTGCACCAGCTTGTCCTGCTGCGCCTGCGTCCTCTGCGCCCGCGCCGCACCCGCACCCGCCACCATCAGCGCCGCCATACCCCACGCCACACTTCGCACCATGATCCCCGTTCTCTCCCGCTCAGGAATTTCATTGCTCATGCAAGGGCGGCGCCCGTTGCCGGAACACGGTGCCGCCCTCACCACGTCCTACAGCTGACTTAGAAGATCACCTTCGCCGCCAGCTGCAGCTGCCGCGCCGGAAACGCAGTCGTGATCGCTCCGAAGGTTCCGTTGCTGATGTTCCCGCTGTTCGAGTCGGGCGCCTGGTAGTTCACGTGATTCAGCACGTTGAAGGCCTCCGCCCGAAGATCCAGCCTCGCGCTCTCCTTCCACAGACCGAACTCCTTGTGCAGTCCAAGGTCTGTGTTGTAGTACGCATAGCTGCGCAGCATATTCCGGGAGACGTTCCCGTAGGCGCTCGTGTTTCCATACAAGGTAAAAGATGGAAAGTCATAGCTCGAACGCGGCAGGTACCCGTTCAACGCGGTAGCCGTCTTCGTAATCCCTGAGGAGTTAGCCTTCAGCGGCGTGCCCGCGATGTGCTGCGGCCGTAGGGTCACCAGGTCTGTCGTGTACAGCGGTCCCACAGCACTGGCGGCCGCGCCTCCGGTCGCCGTTGTCGTTGAGGTAGCGGAGTTCGTATACGAAAGGTTGAACGGTAACCCGCTCGTCATGCTGTTGATGATCGTCACCTGCCATCCTCCCAGCACCGCGTTCGTGTACCACTTTGATCCGCCGCCGAAGTGCCGGCCATGCCCATACGGCAGGTCCCACACAATCGACGTCGTATCATTCAGCGGCTGGTCGTACCCGGAAGGTCCGTAGTCGTTCCGCGGGTTCGCGAAGTTCACGCGCGAGTTGTCCCCGTTGGAAGTCTCCAGATGTCCGGACGCCAGATCGAAGGCCCGTCCCCACGTAAACGAGTTCAGCAGGTACAGCGCCCCGATCCGCTTTTCCACCTTCGCCTGCAGCGAGTTGTAGTTCGAAGATCCACCACCCCACGCTATCTCGATATCGTTGAATGTCGGCACCGGCCGGCGTGCCTGGTAGGTCAGCCCCGCCGTATTGCAGGCCGCCACCGTCGGCAGCAGACAGGGTGCAGCTTGGTTGTAATCGGCCAGGATCTGCAGGTGCGTCCCCTTGTTCCCCACATACGCCACATCCAGCAGAATCGCCCTGGGCAGCTGGTACTGAAGCCCCACGAAGTAGCTCTGCACATACCCGGTCGAGAAGTTCGCCGGGATATAGCGCGAGGTGGCCTTCAGCGGGCTGAAGTTCGAAGGTGCAGTCAGGTTGGAAGCATACCCCTGCTGCGTCTGCCGGAAGCAGGTCGTCTGGTCCTGCGTGTCATTGATACAACCGTTCGTCGTGCTCGGCGTCGGATTGTTGATCGTCGCGTTCACCACGTTGGGTCCGTTATAGGTCAGGTTGTTCTCGCCGCCCGCGCGGTTGTATTGGGTATAGCTGATCCCGTAGCCCCCGCGGAACACAATCTTCGGATTCCAGCTGTACGCGAATCCAAAGCGCGGCCCGAAGTTCTTCTTGGGAAGGTGCACCAGCGCGCGATCGTACACACTGCCCGAGCGTGCCTGGATCAGCGACTTGGTATTCGGATCGAAGTTGGCCAGTTTGTTGTCGCGCTCCCACTGCGGCGTCACCAGCTCATACCGGAGCCCCGCATTGATCGTCAGCGACGGGCTTATCTTCATGTCATCCTGCACATACATGAAGTTGAATCGCTGCTGCAGATTCACCACCACATAGTTCGTCAACGCGTACGAGGAGCGATTGCCGAACATGAAGTCCGCCAGATTCCGGGCCTGCGTCAGCTGCGAGCTGTACGTCGAGGTCGCCGTAGCGGAATCTGCCGGTGTTCCATTGTTCGCGAATCCGCTGGCGTAATTATCCTGCCCATAGCTCGGATTGAAGTCGTTCACCTGCGTATTCACTGCCTGGTACTCATACCCGAATTTCAATGAGTGGATCTTGTGCACCCACGTGAAGTTTCCTTTGGGATCCCAAACCGTCGGATTTTGAAATTGCGGGCTCGAAGGTTGTGCTCCCAACTGCGAGAACCCCGAGATGTTCTGAACGTTCAGGCCGCGCACGATGCTCTTGTCCGTGGGCAGGCCGTCCGTGATGCCGTTCTCTGTCAGCAGTGACGGGCTTCCTGCTCCGATCGGAGTCTTCCCACCCTCGTTGTGGGTCCACGCAAACCGGATATCCAGCAGTTTGGAGCTCGAGATCGCCCACGTTGCGCCCACGGCTACCTGCTTGTTCAGAATGTGCGTATTGCCGTTCGCGTTTCCACCCGCACGCCCCGGAATATTCGGAGGATCGAAGATATAGCCCAGATGATGGCTGTACCGCCCAAACATACTCAGCTTCTGGTTGAACACATGGTCTATCCGTCCATCCCCTTTGTCGTCGTTGATCACGCCCCGCGGGATCGAACTGTAGTTGTTCGAAAACGCCCGCGCGAAGTCGTTCGGCGCGTACCCCGTGTTCGTGGCCGGCAACGCTGCCAGCACCGCACGCGCAAACGGCGACATGGCGGTCACAGGGATCACGCCGTTGTAGGTCGTCCCGGTCACAGGGTTGCGCAGCGGAATCGGCGTGCTGGACCCATCTGCCCGGTAAAGATTGAAGATACCCGCGCGTTGTTCTGACGTGGGCAGCGTCGCAGTCTGCAAAGCGTGGCTAATCTGCCGCTGACCCTCGTAATCGGCAAAGAAGAAGGTGTGGTCCCGTATGATCCGCCCTCCGAAGGTCCCGCCGAACTGATTCCGGATGAGCGTCGGCTTCGGCGTTCCTGCCGCGCCGGCAAACGGCCCGCTCGCATTCAGGTTCGTGTTGCGAAGGTAGTCGTACGCCTTCCCGTGGAACTGGTTCGTTCCGCGCCGGGTGGCTACATTGATCACCGCTCCCGAAGCGCGCCCGTACTCCGCCGAATAATTATTCGTCTCCACTCGGAACTCCGCCACAGCGTCCGGCGAGGGCGGAATGTTCTCGTTGGCGAAGCCCTGGTTCGATGTGCCGTAGCTGTTATTGTCCAGTCCGTCCAGCAAAAAGTTGTTGAAGGCGGAGCGCTGCCCATTCACATTGAACGAGGCCTCGCGGTTCGTAGTGGACTGGTTCTCCAACTGGGACCGGCGCACACCCGGTGCCAGCAGCACCAGGTCCGCATACGACCGCCCATTCAGCGGCAGGTTCTCCACCTCGCGCGTCGCCACCACCTGCCCGCGCGAGCTCGTCTCTGTCTCCAGCAGCGTCGCGGCGTCCGTTACGGTTACCGTTTCGTTTACAGATCCCGGCTTCATCGTCAGGTCCACGCGCTGCCGTGCATTCGTCGTCACCGTGAAGCTCTGCGTCTGCGTCCCCTCAAAGCTCGGTGC
>DATLMQ010000151.1:0-3588 GCA_035537215.1 Acidobacteriaceae bacterium | reverse complement strand
TGCAAGACTTCGATGTTGAGATCAGCAACACGCGCCGTACGCTGGCGCGGGTGCCCGAGGGCAAGAACGACTGGGTACCACACGCGAAGTCGATGCCCCTGGGCAAGCTGGCGATGCACTGCGCGACGATTCCGCTGTTTGGGCACTATCTGATCGAAGACGAGGGCATGGACCTGGCAGCGCCGAAGCGGCAGCATGTTCCGCTGAACTTCGTCTCTCGTGAGGCGGCGTTGCAGCAGTTGCAGGAGGCTGCGGCGCAGTGCCGGGGGTCGCTGGCCGGAGCTTCGGACGAGCACATGATGCAACCCTGGAAGTTCAGTTATGGCGAGCAGGTGATCTCGGACAAACCACGGCTGCTGGCGTACAAGATGTTCTTCTTCAATCATATGATTCATCATGTGGGGCAACTGGGAGTGTATCTGCGGCTGAATGATATTCCGGTGCCGGGGATCTATGGGCCTTCGGCGGATGAGCCCTGGGCTCCGCCGAAGAAGTAGGCTGGGCGAAGAGTGAGCAGGACCGGCGTGTGCAGTATTCTGCTTTCACATGACACGTCTGAACGCAGTCGCCAGGTTGGCGGTAGTTCCCTTCGCGTTTTCTTTTCCCGCCTTTGCACAGCAGCCGGCAGCTGCGGCCAAGGTTACGGTGCTGCATGCGGCGCACCTGCTGGATGTCGCGGGTGGAAGGCTGGTTTCCCCGGGCGAGGTGCTGGTTCAGGGCGAGCGGATCCGGGAGGTGGGCACGCACGTGCAGCGACCTGCAGGGGCGCAGGTGGTGGAGCTGGGCGACACGACGCTGATGCCGGGGCTGATCGATGCGCATGTGCACCTCTTTCTGCACCCGGGGAACGAGGGTTTGCAGACTGTGCAGGAGGCGGTGCCGCAACGCACGCTGATTGCGGCGAGTGCGGCGAAGGCGGACCTGCTGGCGGGCTTTACTGCAGAACGCGACATGGGGACAGAAGGCGCGGGTTGCGCGGATGTGGCGGTGCGGAACGCCATCAATAGGGGGCTGATCCCGGGGCCGCGGATGCGGGTGAGTTGCAATGCGATCGACATTCTGGGTGGACATGAGGATGCGATCGGGTTCAACCCAGCGCAGCATGTGCTTTCGAACGCGGACGTTGCGAACTCGGCCGAGGAGCTGGTGACGCTGATGCGTGAGCAGCGCAAGGGCGGCGCGGATTTCGCGAAGATCTACGAGACAGGGCCGGACCGGTTGCGGGATGGCGTGTTTACGACGCCGTATCAGTACACGAAAGCGCAACTGTCGGCCGCGGTTGCCGAGGCGAAGCGCACGGGGTCGCGGGTAGCGGTGCACTGCACCGGTGAGCCGGGGGCCGCGTATGCGGTGGAAGCTGGGGTGGTGAGCGTGGATCACGCGGATGATCTCGCGCCGGCGACGATGAAGGCCATGCACGAGAAGCAGGTGTATGCGGTGCCAACGTTTGCGATCTCGGAGTACTTTGGGGCGCATGCAGAGACACCGGCCGGGGCAGAACGATTGCAGGAGCAGCTGGCGTTTCATGCCGAACAGTTCAAGAAGCAGCTGGCGGCAGGGGTTCCGTTCGCGGTGGGTTCGGACGTGGGCCCGTTCCCGCATGGGACGCAGGCGCGGGAGTATGAGCTGATGGTGCAGTACGGCATGAGCACCGCGGAGGTGCTGCGGGCCGGCCTGATCAACGGGGCCAAGCTGCTGGACTGGGCGGAGTCCATTGGGCAGCTGAAGCCCGGATTCTTCGCGGACGTGATTGCGGTGCCGGGCGATCCGCTGAAGGACATCAGCGTGCTTGAGCGCCCGGGCTTTGTGATGAAGGGCGGCGAGGTGGTCATCGGAGCGCACTAGGCGCACAGCGCGGCGGCCGGAGGGGCGCTGGTTTCAGCCCGCCTTTTCGCTGAGTTCGAGCCAACGCTCGAGCAGGGTGTCGTGCTCGACCTGGGCTGCTTCGAGCTCGGCGAGGGCGGCGGTGAGGGCGGCTGAGTCCGTGGCGACCATGGGGTCCGCTACGCGGGATTTCGCCGCATCGAGGCACTGATCGGCGGCGTGGATACGGGCCTCGATGCCGTCGTACTCACGCTGCTCAATATAGGAGAGTTTTTTGCGCGTTGGAGTGAGAACGGGTGCCGTGCCCACAGGAGCACCGGAGCGCACGTTCGAGCTCTCCGGTGCAGAGGCTTTGGATTTTGCTACGCGCCAATCTTCCCATTGACCATAGGTTGCGAATAGGGCGGAAGTCCCTTCCCCGTCGAGGCCGAGTACCGTGTTGGTGACGCGGTCCAGGAGGTAGCGGTCGTGGGTGACGAGGACGACGGCCCCGGCGAACTCGAGGAGAGCTTCTTCGAGGATCTCGAGGGTGGGGATGTCGAGGTCATTGGTGGGCTCGTCGAGGATGAGGACGTCGGCAGGCTGAAGCATGAGCCGAGCGAGGAGGACGCGGGCGCGCTCGCCGCCGCTTAGGCGCTCGACTGGCTGCTGCAGCTGCTCGCCAGTGAAGAGGAACTTGGCGGCGTAGCCGGCGACGTGGACGACGCGGCCGCCGTAGACTACGGAGTCCGAGTCCGGCGCCAGGGCGCGGCGCAGCGTGAGGGTGGGGTCCAGCTCGCGCATCTGGCTGAAGTAGACGATACGAAGGACGTTGGCTCGTGCGACGCGGCCCGCGCTCACCGAGAGCTCACCGGTGATGGCGCGCAGGATGGTGGTTTTCCCGGAACCGTTGGGACCGACGATGCCGAGCTTTGCGCCATTGGCGAGGACGAAGCTGAGATCACGCACGATATCCCGGCCTCCTAGAGAGATGGTGACACCGTCCATCTCCACGAGGCGCTTGGTCTGGCGGTCCGTGGCGTCGAAGCCCAGCTCAGTGGCTGAGGTGCGGAGGCGTGCGTCGACGTCAGCGAGCTTACCGATGAGTGCCTGGGCGTTGTCGATGCGGGCCTTGGCCTTGGTGGCGCGTGCCTTGGGGCCACGGCGCAGCCATTCGACCTCGATGCGCACGCGATTGCGCAGGCCTTCCTGGATGCGCTCCTGCGACTCTTGGTAGGCCTCGCGGGCTTCCAGGAATTCGGAATAGCTGCCGCGTACGCGCAGGAGGCCTTCGCTGTAAACGCGACTGAGCTCGATGACGTCATTGGCTACCGCTTCGAGGAAATAACGGTCGTGCGTGATGACGACGAGAGCGAAGGGCGCCGTGCGCAGGGTGGCTTCGAGCCACTCGATGCCGTCGAGATCGAGGTGGTTGGTGGGCTCATCGAGCAGAAGGACGTCAGGCCGCAAGACCATGGCTTCGACGAGGGCGAGGCGTTTGCGCCAGCCGCCGCTAAGAGTAGAGGCCGCGGCACGGAAGCCGACCGCGCCGGCGGGGCCGTCGTCGAAGAACCCGGCGCGGCCGAGAGTTTCGCGGAGGCGCTGTTCGCGCTCCTCTGGGACGATCCCGGCCTGCTCCATGGCGGCTTCGATGACGCCGCGAACGGTGATGCCCGGCTCGAACTCAGAGACCTGACGGACGTAGCTGACGGAGGCACGCTTACGGATGGCGATCTCGCCCGTGTCAGGTGTCTGCTCGCCTGCCAGCAGCGTAAGGAGGGTTGA
>DATLMQ010000150.1:0-3461 GCA_035537215.1 Acidobacteriaceae bacterium | reverse complement strand
GGGATCGAGGTGGGGCTGCTGTTCCTGGTGGGGGAGGAGCGGGACTCGGCGGGGGCGAAGGTGGCGAACGAGAGGAAGCGAGGGTCGCGGTTTCTGATCAACGGCGAGCCTACGGATAATCGGCTGGCGCTGGCGTCGAAGGGATGCCTGCGGGTGGAGATGTATGCGCAGGGGCGGATGGCGCACTCGGCGTATCCGGAGCTGGGGGAGAGCGCGATCGACAAGCTGCTGGCGGCGCTGCAGGATGTGCAGGCGCTGGACCTGCCGTTCGTGGAGGGGATTGGGGACACGACGCTGAATGTGGGGCTGCTGTCAGGGGGGAGGGCACCGAATGTGATCGCGGACAAGGCGGAGGCGCACCTGCTGGTGCGGCTGGTGGGCCCGGCGGAGGGGATTCGCGAGGCGATTTTGCAGGCGGTAGAGGGGCGGTGCGAGGTGGATTTTTCGCTGGAGCTGCCGTTTGTGCAGATGCGGGCGGTGGAGGGATTCGAGACGATGGTCGCGAAGTTTACGACCGATATTCCGAGCCTGACGAACTGGGGAGAGCCGTTTCTGCTGGGGCCGGGGAGTATCCACGTGGCGCATACGCCGGAGGAGCGGATTGCGAAGCGGGAGATTGCCGAGGCGGTGGAGCTGTATGCCCGGCTGGTGCGAGGGCTGGTGGGGTGAGGGGTGTTGGAGAGTGTGGCTGGGACTCTCCTTGAGGTGGGTGGTGGGATTGCCCGGCGTGTGAAGCTGCGATGTCGTCGGTGATGCTGAGAGGACTGATTCCTTTGGGTTATCGGTTCGATAAGAACTTGCCACGCATCGAGAGGTAGCGGTGTGGATCGAATCCTTTGTACGCGGGTTGTTGACTGAGCAGGAATTTACGAGAGCCGATGGGCTTTTTGTGAAGGACCTTCCGGTCGGGATCTGCGACCTTTCACACAGAGGAGCTTTCTCGTATGTCGAAGTCTTTGGAAAACAAACTGGCACTGGTTACTGGATCGTCGCGCGGTATTGGAGCTGCGATCGCCACTCGTCTGGCCGCGGAAGGCGCGTATGTGCTGGTGAACTACGCTGCAAGCCCGGGCCGGGCAGCGGAGGTGGTGGCCGAGATCGTCAAGGCCGGGGGCCATGCCGAGGCTGTGCAGGCGGATCTGGGGAGTGCGGATGGACCGAAGACGCTGATCGCTTCAGTGGACAAGGCGTTCGCCGGGAGGTTTGGCGGGCGGCTGGATGTGCTGGTGAACAATGCGGGGACGGTGGAGTTCGGACCGTTTCTGGAGTCTTCGGATGGGTCCTATGACAAGCACTTCAATCTGAATGTGCGGTCGCTGATCGAGCTCTCGAAGGATGCGGCGAAGCGCATGGCGAAGGCCGGGTGGGGACGGATCATCAACATCGGGTCGGCGTTCGGCGAGGCGGCACCGCTGCCGGGGGTGACGCTGTATATCGCGACGAAGTTTGCGGTTCATGGATTTACACGAGCGCTGTCGCGGGAGCTGGGCTCGACGGGCGTGACGGTGAATGGGGTCCAGCCGGGACCGATCGACACGGAGCTGAGCCCGGACGATAACGGACCGGCGGCACAGACGATGAAGAAGCTGACGAGCGTGGGGAGGTTCGGGAGGGCGGAAGAGATTGCCTCGGCTGTGGCGTTTCTGGCGAACCCGGAAGCGGCTTTCATCAATGGGGAGAATTTGACCGTGGATGGCGGCTGGAACGCGTAAGAGGATGGGCGGCACGCTTCGGTGTGCCGCACCTTATTTGCCCGGGTGACAGGCTGCCTCGAGCAGGCGGCGTGCATGGAGCTCAATGGATTTGCGTTCGCCTTCCACGAGGCCGACGAAGGTCTGGAGCACGGTGGACGGTGAGTTGCGGGGCCAGGCGAGCACGAGATCGGCACGGTAGGCGTCGGGCTGCAGGCGAAGGAAGCGGACGCCTTCGGAGCGAAGATTCAGGGTGCACAGGGGGACGATGGCGATCCCTTGCCCCGCGGCCACGAGGGTGAATGCGGTTTGCGGCATGTCGACTTCGTACTGGATTCGGGGGGCGAAGCCCTGTTCCTGGCACAGGCCGAGGATGGCGTCGAAGACCGTGGGGGAGACGTCGCGCTGGAGCATGATGAACGGCTCGTCGGAGAGGTCGGCGATCTTCAGCTTTCTGCCGGCGAAGGGATGGGCTTGGGGGACGGCGACGAGGAGCGGCTCGCGGAGGATTGCCTTCACGTGGAGCTCACGGGCGAGCTTGCGGGAGAAGGGTGGGCGGGTGATACCGACGTCGATCTCGCCGTGGGAAAAGGCGGCCTCCTGCTGGGGTGGATTCATCTCCCGGAAGAGCAGGCGAACGCCGGGCAGAAGCTTTTTGTACTGCCGGACGACGCCGGGGAGAAAAGCATAGGTGGCCAGGCTGCAGAAACCGAGGGTGAGGGTTCCGATCTCTCCGCGGGCTGCACGCTGGGCGGCCTCGGCGGCGCGCTCGGACTGTTGGAGGGTGCGGAGGGTCTCTTCGTAGAAGATCTCTCCCTGGGGGGTGAGGCGAACGGTGCGGCCGGAACGGGCAAAGAGCTCCACGCCGAGCTCCTGCTCGAGCTGCGTGAGTGTCTTGCTGATGGCGGGCTGCGAGACATGCAGGAAACGCGAGGCTTCGCGGAAGCCTTTTCGCTGAGCGACGGCCACGAAGTAGCGAAGATGGCGGAGTTCCATTGATCACCTTTGTTTATCGCGGCGACGGCGAGATGGAGTCGATGAGAATCGCTCCGGAGACGAGTGTACGAAGACGGGGTGGGGCACGCGGGGGGTTGGAGAGAGCGGGGTCGGAGGGGATGAAGGGCACGGCTGAAGCCGGGCCCTGACTGGGTGGGGTTAGTGGGCCATGGAGTTGAGGCGGGTGAAGACTTCTGTGAAGGCGCCGTCGCGCTCGGCCCAGCGGAGGGGATCGACGCGCTTGACGAGGAGCTCGCCGGAGGGTGGGGGGCTGCTGAAGAGGGGGATGGCTTCGGCAATGAAGTCAGCGAGGGGCATGGCGTTGGGGTCGGTGGCCTGGCGCTCGCCCATGAGCTCGGTCTGGACGTAGGGGGGAACGAGCTCGAGGACTTCGACGGAGGTTTCGCGGAGCTGGTGGCGGAGGGTCTGGGTCCAGGAGTGGATGGCGGCCTTGGTGGCGCAGTAGGTGGGGGTGAGGGCGAGCGGGGTGAAGGCGAGGCCGGAGGTGACGGTGACGATGGTGGACTTGCGCTGCTGTTTGAGCAGGGGGAGAAGAGCGGCGGTGAGGCGAAGCGGGCCGAGGAGGTTGGTGGTGAGGGTGGCCTCGGCGGCGGAGAGGTCGACGGTGTCGGCGGTCCAGTTTTCGGGCTGCATGATGCCGGCGTTGTTGAGGAGGACGTTGAGGTCGGGAAACTGGGCGGAGACGCGGGTGGCGAAGTCGCGGATGGTGTCGGGGTGCTCGATGTCGAGGGTGAGGGAGCGCATGCCAGGGTT
>DATLMQ010000149.1:0-8410 GCA_035537215.1 Acidobacteriaceae bacterium | reverse complement strand
CTTCAGCTCCGCAATCCGGCTCTCCAGCACCTCGACATACCCTTCGATCGACTCCGCCGGAAAGTTCCCCGCGCGAAACGCATCCGTCAGCTGCTCATGGCTCAACTGTCCCAGCAGCGACCCCATCCATCGCGCATCCTCTCGCGGCACATTGTGCCCGATCCAGTCAAAGCCCTGCCGCCTGAAGTAGTCGCCCGCCATCACCCCCATACTCTTGATCAGCACGCCCGTCGGCGGAGCCGGCGTCCCGAAGTCCACTTCCTTGTCGTTCTGCCGCGTAATGAACTTCGAGTTCTTGTAACTCTCCACATTGCCCTTGTCCTTGGCCCGCGTCATCTGCAATGAATTCGTCGCAAACGTCGCTCCCACATCGCTCACCAGGAACAGCTCCTTGCCCGTCTTGCTGTCCTTGTACACCGCGTTGTTCACGTCCTTCAGATCCCAGTCGTTCATCACCGCCATCATCACCCGCAGCCCGTTGAACTCCCGCGTGTTCATGAAGTTGTTGCCCTTCCACTGCCATGTGCCGATCTTCTGCTGCCCTCCCGGCCGTCGTGAAAACCGCACATCGATCACCTGGCTATCGTTGTGCACGCGATTCGACCCGCGCTTCAAATGCAGCCCGTCGATGGTCGCCAGGTGCAGCAGGTAGTCGTCATTCGCGTAATAGCCCACCGCCCACAACAGCCGCGAAGCCACTACCTCCGGCCGCGCCTCTTCCCCCAGCTTCACCCGCCACTTCTTTCCTTCCGCGTCCTTCACATCCAGTTTGGGATTGGTTCCGCTGGTGTCCTCGCTCAGAAACGTAAACGGCGGCTCCGGCTGATGCTTGGCTCCGCCCTGCCCGTAAAACAGATTCTTGCTTCCGATCGCCCCTGGATCCTGCCACAGCGACGCATCGTGCACCTCGCTCGCGGGCAGCGGTTGGTCGTTGTCGACCTTGTCTGCCTTGTCCTCGTCCTTCGCCTGGTCCCGCTCTCGGTCCTTCGGCTGGCCCACCTCCGGCGCTGGCCGGCTCTCCTGCACAGCGGATCCCTGTTCCGCCCCCTGCGCCGGCAGCACTTGTGAACGAAGCGGATAAGAAGCAAACAACAGGCAGGCGGCAGCCAGAACTTCGGCGGGACGTACGTTGCGAAGCATGAAGGCTCTCCCGATCGTCAGGACGATCATCGAAACGTGAGACTGATCTACTTAGAAGCATTTGGCGCTCTGCAGGCTTCCTGACACCCCCAACAAAACATCCCCCGGCTCCGCCCACGCATCCTCATCATCAAGAGAACACGGCACAAACAGCGTCACACCTTCAAGAGAGACCTCCATGCCCAGCTCAGCCCAAGCACGCTCCGTGAAGCTGTACATACAACCGGAGGACGGTATCGAGCCCATGCTCGAGGCTCTCCGCAAGGCCAAAAAGAGCATCCACATCCTCATCTTCCGCCTCGACCGCGCCGAGATCGAAAAGGCCCTCGTCGAAGCCGTCGGGCGCGGTGTCGCCGTCCAGGCCCTCGTCGCCTTCACCAACCGCGGCGGCGAAAAAAATCTCCGCCGATTCGAAATGCGTCTGCTCGAGCGCGGCATCACCGTCACCCGTACCGCCGACGACCTCGTCCGCTACCACGGCAAAATGTTCATCGTCGACGGCCGCGAGCTCCATCTCCTCGCCTTCAACTTCACCCATCTCGACATCAGCCTCAGCCGTTCCTTCTCCTTCGCCGTCACCGACAAAGCCCTCGTCGACGAGGCCCTCAAGCTATTCGAGTGCGACTCCAAGCGCCTTCCCTACACCGCCGGCCACAAGGACTTCGTCGTCTCTCCCATCAACGCGCGCGAGCAGCTCACCAACTTCATCCGCGGCGCCAAAAAGCAGCTCCTTATGTACGAAATGAAGATCTCCGACCCCGAATTCCTCAAGCTGCTCAACGAAAAGATCTCCGCCGGCGTCGACGTTCGCGTCATCGGCCGCGCCACCCGCAAGGCCGCCAGCCTCCCCGTTCGCGCCATGCCCATGCGCCTCCACGCGCGTGCCATCCTGCGCGACGGCCATGACGCCTTCCTCGGCAGCCAGAGCCTTCGCAACCTCGAGCTCGACGCCCGCCGCGAGCTCGGCGTCATCGTCCACGACAAGGACGTCGTCCGCCGCATGATCGAGGTCTTCGACAAGGACTGGCGCGAAGCCACACCCGAAGTTCCCTCCGGCGACGTCGCCAGCCTCATCAACGTCCCCGCCAAAAAGGTCGCCAAATCCGTCGCCAAGCAGCTCCGCGTCGAAAACCGCGTTGAGCAGATCCTCGACCGCGCCCTCGACAAAAAAGATGACCTCTCCATCGAACCCAAGGAGCTCGCGGAAACCGTCCGCGACGCCGTCCGCGAAGAGGTCCACGACGCCGTGCAGCAGGCCCTCCACGATCTCGTGGCCTCCGCCGTAGCCAACAACGGCTCCCCCCAACCCGAAGAAAAACCCGCACCCAAGAACGGGAAATAGCCCTCACCGTCCAGTTCTTCGGTTGCCATCGCGCCTTCACCGCGCCATCCTCGCTGCCTTTGGTTGTCATCCCTCCGCGAAGCCGGAGGATCCGCATCGCCGGACCTCCGCAGCCCATCCGCGCCGCAGCCCACCAGCCCTGTCAACCCACGTGCAACCGTCCCGCACGCCCCGCGCTCTGACCTGACAGCCCGCCCGGACATCGCCGCCGGGCCCCCCAGGAGAGCACACCCATGCCCGCAGGTCCGGTCGTCGTCATCACAGGAGCCTCCGCCGGTCTCGGCCGCGCCATCGCCCAGGCCTTTGCCAAAAAAGGCGCCCGCATCGGCCTTCTCGCCCGCAACCCCGAAGCCCTCGACGCCGCCCGCCAGGAGTGCGAAATCCTCGGCGGCCAGGCCATCGTCCTCCCCTCCGACGTCTCCGTCCCCGAGCAGGTCGAGGCCGCCGCCTCCCGCGTCGAGGAAGCCTTCGGCCCCATCGACATCTGGGTCAACAACGCCATGGTCTCCGTCATGTCTCCCGTCTCCGAGATGACCCCCGACGACTACAAGCGCGTCACCGATGTCCTCTATCTCGGCTTCGTCCACGGCACCCTCGCCGCTCTCCGCCGCATGCAAGCCCGCGACCGTGGCCGCGGCCGCGGCACCATCATCCAGATCGGCTCCGCGCTCTCCTACCGTTCCATCCCCCTCCAATCCGCCTACTGCGCCTGCAAGCACGCCATCAACGGCTTCACCGACTCCCTCCGCTGCGAGCTCATCCACGACCGCAGCCACGTCAAGCTCACCGCCGTCCACATGCCCGCCATGAACACCACCCAGTTCGGCTGGGTCAGGAACCGTCTCCCCCACAACACCCAGCCCGTCCCGCCCATCTTCCAGCCCGACCTCGCCGCCAAGGTCGTCGTCGCCGCCGGCCTCGCCCGCAACCCCCGCCGCGAGTACTGGGTCGGCGCCCCCACCGTCGCCGCCATCGTCGGCCAGAAGTTCATCCCCGGCCTCCTCGACAGCTACCTCGGCCGCACCGGCTACGACTCCCAGCAGATCCCCTCCGAGCCCCGCGACCCCGCCGCCCCCGACAACCTCCACACCTTTGTCCCCGGCCATCACAGCGCCCGCGGCAAATTCGACGCACGCTCCTCCACCCATAGTCCCCAGATTGCCCTCTCGCTCCACCGCAACAGCTGGATAGCCGCCTCCGCCGCCCTCGCCCTCACCGCCACCGGCCTCCTCCTCGCCCGCAAATCCTGAACCCCTCCCAAAGCCTTCGTCGCCCACCCACCAAACTCCGTCCTCTCGACCCTAGGCGCGCAGGCACCCCAGTGGAGAGACCCCTGTAGTGAGCGCCGCTGCGAGGGCCGCAGACCCAAGCCCGTCCGCCATCCTAACCACCACCCGAGATCCCCCATGACCCCCGACACTCCCGACCCGCGCCTCACCGCCGCCGACCAGTCCATCCTCCTCACCGCCTGTTCCACCGCCTTGCTCACCCTCGTCCCGGTCGCCGCCCACCAAACCGGCCTCCTCCACCACCTCCCCGACCCGCCCGCACCCATCTTCGCCTCCGACCGCATCACCGGCTCCGCCCTCGCCCACCCCCTCGGCATCCCCGACAGCCTCCTCGGCCTCGCCAGCTACAGCATCACCTTCGCCCTCATCCTCCTCGCCCGCCGCCGCCGTCCCATCCTCGGCATCCCCGCCCGCCATCTCCTCGCCGCCAAGCTCCTCTTCGACGCCACAGCCGCCACATACAACGCCACCCGCCAGCTCACCCGCTTCCGCAAGCTCTGCAGCTGGTGCACCGCCACCGCCCTCGCCACCGCCGCCATGGTCGTCGCCGGCCGCCACACCATCGCCTCCTCCGCCCGCACCCTCACCGGCCGCCCCCATCCCCTCGCGACCCCCGCCCTCAACCGGCTACCATAATCCCGGCGCCACACTCAGCCTCATCCTCGCTCCAGGAGCCCCACCCGATGCCCGCCACCCTCCACGACCTCCGCGCCGCCACCCTCGCGGCCAACCTCGAGATCGTCGCCCGCGGCCTGGTCCTCTACACCTTCGGCAACGCCAGCGGCTACGACCCCGCCCTCGGCCTCGTCGCCATCAAGCCCTCCGGCGTCCCCTACGAAGACCTCCGCCCCGAAGACCTCCCCGTCTTCACCCTCGACGGCACCCTCGTCGAAGGCACCCTCCGCCCCTCCTCCGACCTCGACACCCACCTCCACCTCTACCGCTCCTTCCCCGGCATCGGCGGCGTCGTCCACACCCACTCCGACTACGCCACCTCGTGGGCCCAGGCCGGCCGCCCCATCCCCGCCTTCGGCACCACCCACGCCGACTACTTCCACGGCCCCGTCCCCGTCACCCCTCCCCTCACCGACGACGAGATCAACGGCGACTACGTCCTCAACACCGGCATCGCCATCACCCGCACCTTCGAGCAGAACGGAATCGACCCCCTCGCCTGCCCCTCCGTCCTCGTCGCCGGCCACGCCCCCTTCGCCTGGGGCAAAACCCCCCACGATGCCGCCCACAACGCCGTCGTCCTAGAAGCCGTCGCCCGCATGGCCTTCCGCACCACCCTCATCAACAACACCTGCGATCCCGTAAGCCAGGGCCTCCTCGACCGCCACTACTTCCGCAAGCACGGCTCCAAAGCCACCTACGGCCAGGGCTGACGCTCCCGTGCCCAAGCCCCATACGCTGACACCGTCCTCTGACGAGAACCGCGTTATCGGTACTAAGCCGAAAGCCGGTCGCTGGCAACTGTACGATGAACCGACTACTCGGCCACTAACGTGTGTAATGTCCTGATTGGCTCATTTCACTCGACGAGATGAAAGTACAGAGTACTTCGCCGAAGCCAACCTTCCGTCAGCAAACAACGCATCATGGAGCAAGCTTTTGCGAGAGCAACGTGTCGAGTGACCTCTGCATTTGCGACTTGACGGATTCTTCCGGCTCCACCTGAATCGCCGTCCGCAGGTACGAAATCGCATTCGGATCGCCCAGATTGCTTAGGAAAACAGCACCCTTGTACCTGAAGTGGGGCTCCTTCGCGCGCAGCATTTCAAGGCTCACCGGCATCATTTGGGCTATTTCGAGTTTTGTCAGATCGGGTCGCTGCGAAACCAGGTTGAGCGCCGTCTCCCGGGTTCCGCCGTCACTTGCCGAGTTGATCAACTTCAGCAAGTCGGACATACAGGATCGATCTTTGAGATCAAACAGGTGCCGAGCGGCATCGACTCTGACCGAGCCAGGCAGCGCCGGATCACCGCAAACTTTCACGAGCTCAGCCGTCCCCTCATTCGCTCCGAAGTGTGCTGCCGCCGAAGCGAGGTTGACCTCGGTCGCTGGGTCCTTTTCATCACGCATTGCCTGGAGGATTTGAGGTAGGGAATCATTGGCTTTCATCTCAAGGAGCTCCCAGGCCGCGAGGCCACGAACTTCCTTGTCAGGGTTCCGCAAAGCTTCCACGAGGGCGGGTTTGGTGAGCTCGATGTGATGCCGGGCAAGCGCGTGCGCAATGGTTTCTGAGGGATCGGCCGCGCCGTTTTGAGGCAGCAAAACAAGCAAGATCAGCGGCAGCAAGCCCCAGAGGGACCGCAATTGCGTCCGGCTATGCCCCCGGGCCTCAAAGTGATCGCGCATGTCTTCTGGAAGGCAACAGATTCTCCAACCCGGAAGTCTAACCGACTTTCGACAAAGCGGGTTTGGAAAACTGCGCCATTCTGCGTTCGCTCCGGAACTCGGCTCGCGCAAAGCAAGTTATCGCGACTATTTAGGGGCTCCAGGGAACGACGGCTGGCGTCAACGCCACATGTAGCCAAGCTTGTGACCCATGTCTATGGCCAATAAAAAATCGCCACACCTGTACTGAGCGATACCCGGCTGAGATCGTAGATGGAGTGAGCCAGGGGCTGCCTCTTCTCGCGAAAGACGGGAACATCGCTGTTCAGCCCGGATTGCGAGCTGCGCCGTCCCTTGGAACGTCGCTTGGCCGTGGTTCGAATCGAGATCGTGGTACTCGCGAATATCGGAAGCGTCTGGCAGAAGAACGTCTGGCAACCAACCCCGATCAAATGCCCCGTCCCTTGCAGCGGATGCAGCTGTCGGGTAGATCGCTTCCTTTTGCTCATTGCACCCGACCACGAGCGCAGCTCCCATCAGGGCCGCAACTGCAACAGACTTGTGCATAGCTGCAATCTACCTGTTCCGCACTCTCCGGCGCTTGCCCCTAAGCGCCAACGGCGCGCCCTGTACCAGCCTGGGGCGAAGCCCCAGGGTACGCCGCCAAAAACTCCAAAGGGCTGGAGGCCCGCCCTATAGCCATCCCGCGCCCCACCCCGCCGCATGACCCATCCTCTCCACGGAGGCGAAGCCCCTCTCCAATCTCAACCCCCGCATCCCGTACCATGGGAGACGCCGCGGCCCATGCCGCCACCCAACCGCAGGAGCCCCACCCACCATGGCCATCGTAGCCGGCGCCGACTTCGGCACCCTCAGCGTCCGCGTCACCCTTCTCGACTCCACCCGCGGCCGCCTCGCCACCGCCTCCGCCGACTACCCCCTCCACCGCCGCCGCGACGACCCCGACTTCGCCGCCCAGTCCCACGCCGACCAGATGTCCGCCCTCGCCGCCGCTACCGCCAGCTCCATCCGCCAGGCCGGCATCGACGGCTACGCCATCGAAGCCCTCGCCCTCGACACCACCGGCTCCTCCGTCATCCCCGTCGGCCCCAACCTCCAGCCCCTCGACGACTACTACCTCTGGTGCGACCACCGCGCCCACCGCGAAGCCGCCGAGATCACCGCCCTCGCCCACGCCACCGGCCTTGAAGCCATCCAGTGGTGCGGCGGCGTCTACTCCCACGAGTGGGGCTGGGCCAAACTCCTCCACTGGCTCCGCCACAACCCCGACAAGCGTTCCCAGTTCGTTACCGCTCTCGAGCACTGCGACATGGTCGCCGCCACCCTCTGCGGCCTCACCGACGCCGCCGAGGTCAAGCGCTCCGCCTGCGCCCTCGGCCATAAATGGATGTGGAACCCCCGCTGGGGCGGCCTTCCCCCCCAGTCCTTCCTCTCCGAGCTCGACCCGCTCCTCGACGGCATGCGCGCCAAGCTCTCCGGCCCCACCCTCACCTCCGATCACCTCGCCGGCCACCTCTCGCCGGAGTGGGCCCCCCGCCTCGGCCTCCGTCCCGGCATCCCCATCCCCGTCGGCGCCTTCGACGCCCACTGGGACGCCATCGGTGCCGGCTGCCGTCCCGGCGACGTCGTCAACGTCGTCGGCACCTCCACCTGCATCATCGCCATGGGCACCCCCGCCGGTGAAGCCCAGCCCCTCATCCCCGGCGTCTGCGGCGTCGTCCCCGGCAGCGTTCACCCCGGCTTCTTCGGCGTCGAAGCCGGCCTCTCCGCCGTCGGCGACATCTTCGAGAGCATCGCCCGCCGCGCCCGCACTCCGTTAGCCGAGCTCTCCTCCAATCTCTCCACCTACACGGCTGCCCAGACCGGCCTCCTCCGCCTCACCTGGGACAACGGCGACCGCACCGTCCTCGTCAACGCCGCCCTCGGCGGCGTCACCTTAGGCTGGAATCTGCTCCATACTGCCGAGGACGAGCTCTTCGCCGCCATCGAGGGCACCGCCCTCCACACCCGCATCATCCTCGAGCGCCTCGCCGAAGGCGGCGTCCCCATCGACCGCGTCATCAACGCCGGCGGCATCCCCCAGCGCAACGACGTCCTCAATCAGGTCTACGCCGACGTCCTCAACAAACCTGTCCTCGTCCCCGCCGGCACCCCCACCTCGCTCGGCTCCGGCATCTTCGCCTTCCTCGCCGCCGGCACCTTCCCCTCCATCGAAGAGGCCCAGCGCGCCGTCTGCCTGGAGCACCGCTCCTTCACCCCACGCCCCGCCTCCGTCGCC
>DATLMQ010000148.1:0-3486 GCA_035537215.1 Acidobacteriaceae bacterium | reverse complement strand
TTGCTCCTGTGTGAGATCTGGCCGCAGCTGGGCCAGCGGGCGGGCGATGAGGCGCATGATCTCGACATGTGCCTCGCGGTGCCACTCCGGGACTTCGACGCCTTCCGGCAGCCGGTGGTCGAAGAGCGCCGCCCAGAGCCGATGGTTCTCGAGAGCGAAGCGGACGTAGCCACGGGCAAGCGCCACCATCTTGGCCGCCGGATCCAGACCTTCGTGGGCCACCGCTGCGAGCGTCTCGTTGAGCCGCGCGAGCGTACGGGCGTTCACGTGCAGGATGAGCAGGTCTAGATTCTCGAACGCGTTGTAGATTGAGCCCAGCGCCACGCCGGCCTCGGCCGTCACCTCGCGCGCCTTAAGGCTTGCAAGCCCCTGCTCCGCGATGTGCCGCTCGGCGGTATCAAGCAGTCTCCGCCGGAGCTCCTCGCGGTTCTCGTCTCGCTTTCCCATGGTCGGGTTTCCCATACCTGAACAAGGTTCACGTTTGTCTTGAACGCCGTTCACTGACAAGGTATCTATTGATGATGAACGACGTTCAATATTGACGGAGACCTCGATGCTATACCCTGCCATTGCGAGCAATGTTCCGGCCGCCCGCCAGTGCCAGCGACTTGGCGAAATCCAGGCCCGCCTGATGGGTGTCGGCTGCCCCACCGAGCGGAGCACCCTTCAGGCCGAAATGGCGCAGGTGCTGAGCGCCCTCGAGACAGCGAACGTCCGCGCGACGCTCCTCTGCCAGCCTCACGTCTGATCCTCACCCCACCGATCCTCGACAGGAGTTTACAATGTCCACCTCCACCCCCACCACGTCTGCCTGGAAGACCTTCACCATGATCAACTTCGCCGTCGCGGCTGTCATGATGGCGGGCGGCATCTGGTTCATGCAGGCTAGCTTCACCGCCAAGGGCTTCTACGCCATGGCCGCCCTCATGCTGGTGAGCTCCACCGTGATGCTCACAAAGACGATCCGCGACGAGGCCGAAGCGGACCCCCAGCGCCAGCGCCGCATAGAGGATCGTGACGCCGCACGCACAGCTTGAGAAGCTTCCCACGGGGAGTTGCCTCAGGCGCAGGGGAAGTGGCCTGGCGTCTCACACCCCCTGGCGTGCTAGCAGTGCGGATGGCGGCCACGGGTCGCTCTGGTCAACGAACTAGAGTTGCCCGCAGTCGGCGTTTAGCCGCGTCCGCCTGCGACCGACACGACGTCACTAGCCGTCGGACTATCTCTCGCGAGAGGAACCTGGAACTCTCCGGGTCATCAAACCCTTCAATCTAGCATAGCACCCGAGGACGCCGAGGCCGGCGGGAGCTCTAGTCGGCAGTTCGTTCGCTCGACGGGTCCGCGCAGGTGCCCTCTCAGGGACCGTCTTGAGAACCGCATCGGATGGTCTCTCCGCGCCAGGGTCGGGCACCGCGCTAAGGACCACATCGGACAGCCCGTCCGCAGAGGGGTCGGGCATGGCGCCCATGGCCGCATTGCTTACCACAGCAACAGGCCCCGGCTCCGTCTCGGAGAGACTTGCTTCACTCCTGGATCTGCGAGGGCGTCGCAGGGCAACATCTGCCGCCGGTGTGGGAGAGGCCTCGTCCGTCGTCTCGGCCTTGGTCCCGCGCCGGCGCTTGGTCGCGGCCACCGTGGCAGCAACCACCGCGGCCGCTCCCGCCACACCTGCCGCGGCGGCCGCTATCTCGGCCTTGGTGCGGCGCTTACGCTTGTGAACTCGGGCTGTCTCTGGCGCGGGCGAAGTTGTGTCCACCCGAGACTTGCGCCGGCGGCTTGCTGGAGGCTCGGCTGAATGGGCCGCCTCGATTGGCTCGCCAGCATCGTCGAGGCGAGAACTGGCCCTCTCGGCCTTGTACGCCTCTGTAGCCAGGCGCCAGTGCTCGGCATCACGGCCGTGCGGGTTGCCTTCTCGCTCCCAGATCTCGTGCGCGAGCTGCCGGATGCGCTCCTCCCGGTCCGTCGCCATCAATAGCCTCCTTTCTGCTGTGCTGCCTTGGCAAGGCACATAGACCGATTTGCGCTGGGGCACCGGTCGCTAGCCAACGGGAACGAACACCACCACGTCAGTCCAAGCCAGTCCAGCTTCTGCCCACAGCGACGCTGTCCACCTACATGACTAAACTCCGGGCGAGGGCGCGTCCGATCGTCTCCTCGGACCCCATTAGGCAACGAGGCTCAAGCATCCACTCTGATCACTCAACTGTCGAGGGTGGCCTTGAGGGCCGCCTGGACCGTCGTCTTCACGCTCAGCGCCTCGCGGGCGAACTTCGGTCGGTGTCCTGATGTTAGTTCTCCAGCCTTCGGCTGCGCCTTAACTCTCCAGGCCGACCGAAGTCGCGAACCATCTTTGTGCATCGTATCGCTGACGGGCAGTCCGCTTCGGTAAGAGACCTCTCTGCCTCCACTGCACAGGTCGTGAATCCCTGCCTTGAGGCGGGGCACCCCCCTGCCCGATACCCCTCTGGCGAAAGCGATTCTGCTTCATTTTTGAGGATTGAATTATGACGGCAATGACCGGCGATGTCGCCGATTATGGACGCGACTACCACGAGCAGGTTGGGATGGCGGAAGCGTTCAAGCGCGCCTTCTCCAACTATGCCAATTTTGAAGGCCGCGCGAACCGCGGCGAGTACTGGTGGTTTGTTCTTGCCAGCGCTCTGATCAACCTTTCGGCGCAGGCTGCGGATTGGACGTTCTTCGTCTCGGTTGATGGTGGATTTCCGGTCCTGTCCGTGGCTTGGGCGCTCATCTCCTTCCTGCCCGCCCTTGGACTCACTATTCGCCGCCTCCATGATATCGACCGCTCCGGTTGGTCGATGTTCATCGCTCTGATCCCGATTGTCGGTCCTTTCATCGCCATCTTCCGGATGTGCAAACAAGGCGAGCCCCGCGCTAACCGTTTCGGCTGATTAAGGGGTCGCGGAGCCTCTCTGGAATGTCGGCTCCGTGTAGCGCTTTCAACCGGGGGCGTTATCTCGCCCTACATGGCTAAAGGGTGACGTCAGTCATAGGCCCGCTCTCGAAAGGAGCGGGCTTTTCGTTCGCTAAGAAAACAGCGCGTCGCAGTGACGGACATCGAGTACATGGCTCTAGAATCCGGACCGACACCTTGGACGACTCGAGTCCGATCGTCATGACCGCTCAAACTGTCGGCCTTCATCCTCTGGTCTGCTGGCCGGGTTTTTGGAGGACGAGACAGGCTCAGCGTAAATGTCGCCTCGACTGAACTGGAACACCCTGGTGCTTTAAGGCTAGAGCGTAGGTCCTATCCTGGAGGATAACATGGCCCGCCGCACGTCCAGCTCCCGCCGGGGTGCTGTCAGACGGATGCGAACCAGTCTCTGTTTGGGCAGGTACGCCGGATGTCAGGCCGCGCAGAGCTGCCGCCACTCGGCGAGTACGGCGGTGCGGTTCAGCTTGTAGGTTTGTCGGCTGGTGAGGCTTCGCTCCGTGTTGAAAAGGTTGTGCACTGAGGAGTGGACAGC
>DATLMQ010000147.1:0-6032 GCA_035537215.1 Acidobacteriaceae bacterium | reverse complement strand
CATGGTGCCGGGGGTCTGGGCGAGGGCGGTGGAGGCGAGGAGAAGGAGCAGAGGGAGAAGTCGGGGCATGGGCGTTCCTGGCTGGGGCTTATACAAGGCGGGCAGCGGGTGGGAAAGAGGGGTGGGCGTCCAGTTGCGAGTTGTGAGTCTGGAGCTGCGAGTAAGAACTCGCTGGGTTTGGAAGGACAGAGAAACGCAGCGACACAACAAGGGCGAGGGAAACGGCGGACGCGGATTCCCTTCGGGAAGGGACAACCAAGAAGAGCCAAGGCAGAGGGGAGAGTAAGGGGTTGAGAGGAGAAGGGGTGGGCGCGAAGGGTGTGGGTCTTCGCGCCCGGTGTGCCCGGGTTAGTGGGTTGAAGTGGCTGCCGGGGCGAGGGGTTTGGTGATTTCGTCCAGGAAGTTCTTTTTGGAGTCGTCGCGGACGAGGACGGGATAGCGTTCGCCGTCGTGGTAGTCGACGTCGATGGGGCGGATGTATTCCTCGGTCTGCATGAGGAGGTGGATGGGTTCAGAGGCGCCCTTGGCGGCGGCGATGGCCTCCTGGAGGCGCTCGGAGCTGTAGGTTTTGCCGTTGACCGCGATGAGCTTCTGGCCGGGGGCCAGCTTGGCTTTGTCGGCGGGGCCGCCCCAGCGGACGTCAGAGATTTCGCCGCTGCCGTTGAGGCGGAGGCCGACGGAGTACCAGACGTTGGGACCGGACATGCGGCGATTGGCGCCGGCGGCGAACTTCTCGCTGTCGGAGGGGTGGTCCTGGTAGACGAGCTTGTAGCCGCCGCGCTCGATGCCAGCGAGATCGGCGCGGGGGTTGATGATGTCGACGCGCTCGTGGAGGAAGGCGGCCCAATCGTATTTGGCGACCTGGTTGAGGTCGTCGATGAGCTCCTGCCGGTTGTAGGGGACGATGAGCGGACCGGTGTTGCCGCCCTTGGCGAGGAAGATGTGGAGGAAGTCGGTGAGGGACTTCGATCCGTTGGTGAGCTCGCGGATTTTGGTGTCGGCGTCGAGCCAGAGAAGCTCGCCTTCCTGGTAGTAGTCCTGGCCGCGCTTCCAGTTGGCCCAGGCGGGGTTGCCGCCGCGGAGGATGCTGGCGGCGATGGCGGTGTCGTCGGTGGAGCGCCAGGTGCGGCCGGGCTTGTTGTCGAGGTTGGCGGCGGAGGCGGCGAGGATATCGCGGTACTGGGCTTGCGACTTGAGGCCGGAGCGCGCGGCGAGGACGTTGCCGAGGTACTGGGTCATGCCTTCGTAGACCCAGAGGAGCTCGCCCTGCTGCATGGTGGCGAAGTCAGGCTGATAGAGCTTGTCGGGGCGGCGGTACTTGCCGTTCCAGGAGTGGGTGAACTCGTGGGCGAGGAGGTCGGCGTTGTAGAGCTGGTGCTTGGGGTCGGAGAAGCCGAGCTCGCCGACGCCGTTGTCGGAGGACTGGCCGTGCTCGAGGCCTTCGCCGCCGGCGACGTCAGAGAGGGTGAGGAGGAAGTGGTAGACGGTGTAGGGATGCGAGGCGTAGGCGACGGAGGCTTCGCGGACGAGGTTGGAGACCTCGGAGAGGACCTCGGGGCGGAGATTGGAGTCCTTGGGCTCGTCGGAGACGACGTCGATGTAGTGCTTCGGGGTGATCTCGGGAGCGAGAGGGAACTCGTGGAAGTACTCGCCGGCGATGACGGGGGAGTCCTGGAGCTGTTCGACGTTGGTGGCCTGGAAGTCGGTGGTGCCGCCGACCTTGGCGTTGGGGTCGTAGCTGCCGACGGGCTGGAGGGCGGTGCCGATGCCCCAGCCTTTGGGGACGGTGACGCTGGGCTGCACGGGGATGTTGCGCACGGGGATGTGCGCGGGGTAGAGCAGAAGCTTTTCCCACTCGAGGACGGCGAGCTTGTCGGAGGCGCGGGAGAGGACGATGCAGTCGAGGTGGGCGTGGAGGGTGGAGACGCCGGCGGGGACATCGACGTGGAAGTCATAGAGCTCGGTGTCGTCGCGACGCCAGGGGAGGGTCTTGCCGTCCGCGGTGAAGACGACGCCGGTGATGTCGTCGACCGGGCCGGTAGGGCGATGGTTGCCGGGGATCCACTTGGGAGTGGTGAGGGTGATCGGCCCGGGCTTCACGGGGATGTCGATCTCGGCGTGGTAGAGCTTGCGGGGAGCGTCGGTGAGGTCGGCGGTGATGTGGATGGGCGCCTGAGTGAAGGCGGGAAGGGTGAGGAAGGATGCGGCGGCGGCGAGCGCGGCGGAACGGAGCATCTGCAGGGACGATCCTCTCTTGATCGGGTTCTGGAAGAAGGGAGATGGGTTTAGGGAGGAGACGAGTACCGGGAGGCGGAGGACGCAGGGTTCTGTGCCAGCCGGGAGCGGGATCAGGCGACGAGCGCCTGGACGGGAGGAGCGATCAGGCGGCGAGCGCCTGTTCGGGTCCCCAGAGAGGCGGATCAGGCGGCGAGCGCCTGCTCTATGGCGGCGACGAGGCGGGGGTCGTCGGGGGTGACGTCCGGGGAGAAGCGGGCGAGGACGGCGCCGTCGCGGGCGACGAGGAACTTTTCGAAGTTCCAGAGAAGCTCGGGTGGGTCGTTGGGGCCGGGGAGGTTCTGGCTTTTGAGATAGCCGGCGAGGTTTTCGCGAAGGCCGCTGCCGTTGGGCTGGCGGTCGGGCTGGGCGGCGATGAGCTCGCGATAGAGCGGATGCTTGGCGGGCCCGGTGGCGACGACCTTGCTGAAGATGGGGAAGGAGACGGGGTATTCGGTGGAGCAGAAGGCGGCGATCTCGTCGTTCGAGCCGGGCTCCTGGCCGGCGAAGTCGTTGGCGGGGAAGCCGGCGACGACGAGGCCCTGGCCCTTGAAACGGGTGTAGAGGCTTTCGAGGGCGGTGTACTGGGGGGTGAGGCCGCAGCGGGAGGCGACGTTGACGATCAGCAGAACTTTGCCCTGAAACGGAGCCAGGGAGGTGGCCTGACCGGAGAGGGTGTCGAGGGGGATGTCGTAGAGGTTCGGCATGACGTCATTATCGCAAGGGCTATGACGGGGATCCGTAGAAGTACGGATAGGCGGGGAAGGAGATAAAGGACTTATCTGCCG
Source organism: Acidobacteriaceae bacterium (assembly GCA_035537215.1). GTDB lineage: Bacteria > Acidobacteriota > Terriglobia > Terriglobales > Acidobacteriaceae > Granulicella. Next base: position 2,970 of record DATLMQ010000147.1, on the reverse strand, counting down.
GTTTTGACAGAGAAGCGTAAGATGTCTAACGGTGCGCACACGGGCGCCCCGAGGTTTCGTGAGGCTATGAGTTTCTTTGATCTGCTGTTCGGCAAGCCGTTGGCGACGAGCGCCGAAGGCGATGAGCACATAGGTGTCGCTGCGGGCGTTCCGATTTTCGGGCTGGACGGACTGACAAGCGCGGCATACGGACCGGAAGCGGCGATGGCGCTGCTGATCCCGCTGGGGCTGATGGGAGTGCAGCAGCATCTGCTTCCGATCTTTACGGCGATTCTGGTGCTGCTGGTGATTCTGTACTTCAGCTACCGGCAGACGATTGAGGCGTACCCGACCGGGGGCGGCTCGTTCACGGTCGCGAGCGAGAACCTGGGCAACGGGGCGGGGCTGCTGGCGGCGGCAGCGTTGATGATCGACTACATCCTGACCGCAGCGGTGGGGATCTCGGCTGGTGTGACGGCGATGGTGAGTGCGTTTCCGCACCTGCATCCGCATCAGCTGGCGCTCTGCCTGTTTATTCTGGCGATCATCGTGGTGGTGAATCTGCGCGGGGTGAGAGAGTCCGGCGTGGCGTTCATGCTGCCGACGATTCTGTTTGTGGGGACGCTGCTGGCGACGATCGGGGTGGGCGTGTTCCATGCGCTGACCTCCGGCGGGCACCCGACGCCCGTGACGGCGCCGCCACCGCCGATACCGACGACGATGCAGTACCTGACGCTGTGGCTGCTGCTGAAGTCGTTTTCGAACGGATGCGCGGCGATGACCGGCGTGGAAGCTGTATCGAACGGTGTGACGGCGTTCAAGGAGCCGCGCGCCAAGCGAGCGAATCAGACGCTGACGATCATCATCTTTATCCTGATCATTCTGCTGTTCGGGCTGTCGTATGTGGCGCGGGCGTATGGCGTGACGGCGATGAATCCGGACGCGCCGAACTACCAGAGCGTGCTGTCGATCGAGGTGGCCGCGGTGTTCGGGCGGGGGTGGTTCTACTTTGTGACGATGGGCGGCGTGCTGGCGGCGCTGTCGTTCAGCGCGAATACGGCGTTCGCGGGCTTTCCGCGGATGGCGCGGGCGATTGCGGCGCGGGACTACCTGCCGCATGTGTTTCTGCTGCGCGGGCGGCGACTGCTGTTCTCGCACGGTATCTATGCGCTGACGGGGTTTACGGCGCTGATCCTGATCATCTTCGAGGGCGTGACGGACCGGCTGATTCCGCTGTATGCGATCGGCGCGTTCATGGCGTTTACGCTGAGCCAGGCCGGGATGGTGATGCACTGGATCAAGAGCAAGGACGAGAAGCACCGGGGGGTGAAGCTCTTTCTGAACGGTCTGGGTGCGGCGGCGACGGGCATCACTCTGCTGGTGGTGTTGGTCACGAAGTTTGTGTCCGGCGCGTGGGTGACGGTGATCCTGGTGCCGCTGATTATGGCCGTGATGGCGGCGGTGAAGCAGCACTACTCGCGGGTGAAGATCGAGACGGCCGACCCGACGCCGCTAAGGCTGAGCGGGCTGGAGCCTCCGATCGTGGTGATCCCGATGGCGCGGTGGGACAAGATCAGCGAGAAGGCGATGCGCTTCGGGATGCTGATGAGTCCGGTGCTGAAGGTGGTGCACGTGGCGAGCAGCGAAGAGGTGGGGTCGATCCACGACGTGTGGGAGCCGCTGGTGCTGAAGCCGATGCGGGAGCATAACTGCGCGGAGCCGGAGCTGGTGACGGTGATGAGCACGTATCGGACGATCCTGTCGCCGCTGATGGATTACATCCTGAAGCTGGAGGACGAGAATCCGGGGCGGAAGATTGCGGTGCTGCTGCCGGAGCTGGTGGTGCGGCACTGGTGGGAGAACCTGCTGCACAATCAGCGGGTGCAATTGTTGAAGCTGATGCTGCTGCTGAAGGGGAATCAGCGGATCGTGGTGGTGAATATTCCCTGGTATCTGTGAGGCGGGACAGGCGAAAGTAGACGAGGGTGGACCGCGGGGCTTGGATCAGAGCAAGCCTGGGCTTCAGGTTGTGGAGCGCAGGCGGGCGACGGTGGCGGGGATGATGTCGAGGACGCGGGTGATCTCCTCTTCTGTAGAGAGGCGGGAGAGGGAGAGGCGGAGGCTGGCGCGGGCCTGGGCGGGGGAGAGGCCCATGGCGAGCAGGACGTGCGAGGGCTCGGTGGCGCCGGACATGCAAGCGGAGCCGAAGCTGGCGGCGATGCCCTGAAGGTCGAGGGCGATGAGCAAGGACTCGGCGTCGATGCCGTCGATGCGCAGGTTGATGGTGTTGGGGGCGCGGGGGGCGTCGGCGGCGTTGATGTGCGCGTCGGGAATGGCGGCGAGCAGGCCCTGCTCGAGGCGGTTGCGAAGAGTGGAGAGGAGCTGCGGGCCGTCGCTGGCCAGCCAGTCGCGGGCGAGCTCGGCGGCGCGGCCGAGGGCGACGATGCCGGGGAGGTTTTCGGTGCCGGCGCGACGGCCGCGCTCGTGTGGGCCACCGTGAAAGAGCGGAGCCAGCTGGATGCCGGGGCGGACGAAGAGCACGCCGGTGCCCTGGGGAGCGTACATCTTGTGGCCGGAGAGGGAGAGCAGGTCGACGTTCTTGAACTCTCCGGCGAGGTCGAGCGGGAGTTTAGCCGCGGCCTGGACGGCGTCGGTGTGGACGAGGATGGACGTGCCGGATCTTTCGGCGAAGGTTTTCGCGATGCGAGCGAGTTTGCCGAGGGGCTGGATGGCGCCGGTTTCGTTGTTGGCGAGCATGATGCTGACGACGCGGGTGTGGGGGCGAAGGGCGGCTTCGAGGGCGGCAGGTGGGACGACGCCGTGGGGGCCGGGAGCGAGGAGGGTGACCTCGATGCCGCGGCGCTGGAGAGATTCGGCGGCGAAGAGGACGGCGTGATGCTCGATGGCAGAGGTGATGAGGTGGGCGGGTTCGTGGCGGTCGAGGAACGGCTGGAGGATGCCGCTGAGGGCGAGGTTGTCGCTTTCGGTGCC
>DATLMQ010000146.1:0-9983 GCA_035537215.1 Acidobacteriaceae bacterium | reverse complement strand
CGCGATCAGGTCGATGCTGTCCTGCGGCCGCAGAATCGACCGTACGAAGCTCTTCGCTGCTTCGCGCTCCAGGTGCTCATCCCGCAGAACGCTCTCGCTGGCATCGATCGCCAGCACGATCTGCAGCGGTGTCGCGGACTCTTTGTCGAACACCGCGATACGCTGCGGCTTCCCGTCCTCGGCCAGCTCGAAGTCGTTCACCGTAAGCCCGCTCACGGGAGCGCCCTTCTCATCCACAACGTTGAGCGCCACACCCACCAGGCGGCTCTCCAGGCGCAGCGTGGGCATCTGCCCCTCGGGTGCCTGGCGCTCGATCGGCGCCGGCACGTGCCCGTCCTGTAGCGGCGTCATCCCCGCCCGAGCCTCTCCAGAGCTGACACCCAGGAGTCCCACCCACAACCCGCCACCGGCGATCACGGTTCGCCCCAGGTTCATCGCTTCACTCCGGGCAGCTGCTCGGGAAACGGCTCGCCGTCGGCCCATACGGCACCATCGGCAAACTGCTCGCGCTTCCAGATCGGCACCGTCTTCTTCAGCGTGTCGATGATCCACCGGCACGCGTCAAAGGCCGCTCCACGATGCGCCGAAGCTACAACGATCAGCACACTGCTCTCCCCCACCGTTAGACGGCCGAGCCGGTGCACAATGGTTACATCGCGCACCCCGAACGTCGCCACGGCCTCCTCGGCGAGCTGCCGCATCTGCGCCAGCGCCATCTCCTCATACGATTCGTAGTCCAGGTGCAGCGTCTGCCGGCCCCGCGTGTTGTCGCGCACGATGCCGTCAAAGGTGCAGACCGCGCCGTCGGCCCCGGCTTTGATCTCGCGCTGCAGCCGTCCGCTCTCGATCGGCTCACGCACCAGCTCCACGGTCATCGCAGCCCTCCGCTGACCGGCGGCAGGATCGCGACCTCGTCGCCTTCGCGCAGCACCGCCGCTGTCGAGGCATACTCCCGGTTGACCGCGACGGCGGAGCTCCGCAGCAGCGCCCCCGGCACGCCGCTCTCGTCTTCGAGCGACGAAAGCAGCTGCTGAATCGACGCTCCTTCGGCCAGCTCCAGCGAGCGCTCAGCCGCCCCGTATTCCTTGAGTTTGCCGAAGAACAGCAGGCGAACCCGTATCTTCCCAAACCGCATTCCATGAGCATACGTCAGCGCAAACGCCTCAACACACAAGCCCTCCGCTCCGCGGCTGCCGCCCATCGTCGAGCTCCCTCCTGCGAAAGCTCTCGGCAGAAACCCCCGGTCCGCCGCCTGCCCTGCGATATACTCCGTCCGATTAGAGGTCAATCTCGAAAACACAGGAGAGTGTTCCATGCTGAAGGGCTTTAGGGACTTCATACTGCGCGGCAATGTGATCGATCTGGCCGTTGCCGTGATCATCGGTGCGGCGTTCACGGGCATCATCACGGCCCTCACCAGCAACATCATCAACCCGCTGCTCGGCGCTCTTATCGGCAAGCCGAACTTCGACTACCTGGTGGGCCACGTGAATGGCGGCGAGATCAAATACGGCACCTTCATCACCGCCATCATCAACTTCCTGCTGATCGCCGCGGTCGTGTACTTTTTCCTGATCCTGCCCACGCAATACCTGATGAAGAGGTTATTCCCCGCCATCGTCGCGCCGACCACCAAGCCCTGCCCGCAGTGCCTCTCGGATGTTCCCGTTGCGGCTACACGATGCAAGTTCTGCACCGAGCCTGTCTAGATCCCAGCCCCTCGAACCCAAACCTTCGCCGGAGACCTCCCCGAAATGTCGATCGCACGCGCGGCCTGGCTGCTGCCCCTCTCTCTGTCAGGCTGTCTCGCCGCCGCCGCGCAGCAGGTCTCCCCCGCCACCATCCAGGGTTCCCCACAGAGGCCGGTGCTCGGCTACGCCGACTTCACCCAGCAGGCGAAGTGGGACGCCGCGTTCATGGCCGTGCCGGACGCCAGGCTCGCCGGCGAGCACCTGAAGATCCTCACCGCCGCTCCCCACTGGGCCAGCTCGCCCGAAGACTATGCCACCGCGCAGTACGTCGCCGGCAAGTTCAAGGCCGCCGGTCTGCAGACCGAGATCGTCCCCTACAGCATCTGGCTCAACAAGCCGTTGAAGATCGAGATCAGCGCGGTCGACGCCCGCGGCAGGCAGCTGATGTCCGGCCCCACTCCGGAGCACGTGGACCCCACAGCCTACGGCGGCGATCCGTTCCAGGACGACCCCCGCATTCTGCCCGCCTTCAACGGCTCCGCACCCTCAGGAGACGTCACCGCCGATGTCGTCTATGCCAACTACGGCACCCTCGCCGACTTCGATCGCCTGCAACAGCTGGGCGTGGACGTCCGCGGCAAGATCGTTCTCGTGCGCTACGGGCAGAACTTCCGCGGCGTGAAGGTGTACATCGCGCAGCAGCGCGGAGCCGCCGGCGTGCTCATCTTCTCTGACCCGGCCGACGACGGCTACATGCGCGGTGACAAATATCCGCGCGGCGCGTTCCGCCCGGACTCAGCCGTGCAGCGTGGCTCCGTGCAGTTTCTGCCCATCTACTCCGGCGACCCGGAGACGCCCGGCGTAGCCTCCACCCCCGATCTCGCCGCGGCCAGGCGCGTCACCGATCCCGCGAAGATGAACCAGCCGTCGATCCCGGCTAACCCGCTCTCCTCCAAGGATGCCCAGCCGATCCTGGAGGCGCTGGACGGGCCCGCCACCCCGCGCGACTGGCAGGGCGGCCTGCCGTTCACCTACCATCTCGGCGGCACCGGTGCGGTGAAGGTGCACATGCACCTGGAGCAGGAGTACAAACTCCGCACCATCTGGGACGTCATCGGCACCATCGACGGTACGGACCCCGCCGAGAAGGACGCCTGGGTGGTCGCCGGCAACCATCGCGACGCCTGGGTCTACGGCGCCGTCGACCCCAACAGCGGCACGGCCGCGATGCTCGAAAGCGTCCACGGTCTGGGCGAGCTGCTGAAGCAGGGCTGGCGTCCGAAGCGCCGCGTCGTCGTTGCCTCCTGGGACGCCGAGGAGGAGGGCCTGATCGGCTCCACGGAATGGGCCGAAGGCCACGCCGGTCAACTGGCCCACGCCGTCGCCTACTTCAACACCGACATCGGCGTCTCGGGTCCGGACTTCAACGCCTCCGCCGTGCCCTCGCTGAAGGAGTTCGTTCGCGAAGTCACTCGCCAGGTGCCCAGCCCCAAAGGCGGCACGGTCTACGAACAGTGGCAGCAGGCGCAATCCGGCAACCCGCGACGCCGCGGCACGGCTGCGAACCCCTTCAACGCGCCCTCGAATTCCACCATGGCGGCCGAAGGCGTGCGTGTGGGCGATCTCGGCTCCGGGTCTGACTACACCCCCTTCATCCAGCATCTCGGCGTGCCGTCCACCGACATCGGCTCGGATGGTCCGTATGGGGTCTACCATTCGGTCTTCGACAACTACAACTGGTTCATCAGGAACGCCGACCCGACCTTTGTCTACGAGCAGCAGCAGGCGCGCGTCTTCGGCCTGGAGATCCTGCACATGGCCGACACCGACGTCCTGCCTTACGACTACAAGCTCTACGGCGAGGAGGTCGTCAGCTATCTCCGATCAGCGCAGGCCCGGGCGTCGGACGCGAAGCTGCAGGCCGACTTCGCCCCCGCGAACGCCGCCGCCGCCCGCTTCGCCGCCGCCGGTGTTCGCATCGCGGCCATCCAGGCGCAGCCGGGAGCTCTCTCCCCCGCAGCCCGTGCCCGCCTGAACGCCGCACTCCGCGAGGCCGAGACCGCGCTTCTGAACGACGCCGGCCTCCCGCACCGCCCCTGGTACCGGCACACCATCTACGCTCCCGGCGAGTACACCGGGTATGCCGCCGTGGTCATCCCCGGGGTCAACGAAGGCGTGGACGCGAAGGACAGCACCCGCACCTCCGCCCAGCTTGCGGCGCTCAGCGAGGCCCTCAACCGCTCCTCCGCTGTGCTCGAGGCCGGGACCAAATAAGGGCCGGGTTTTCCAGAGTTGCGCAGAAACATCGTACCCAGGTACTCTTCCGAAATCTTTCGGGCCCAACCTTCTGTTGCAATCTGCAACGAACTTGCCCGAACCAGCCGCTCCCCTGCCCGCACTGTTGGATACCGGGGCAACGGAAGCGCTGCAAGGATGAGGTTGGACGTGAGCTTTGCCTGAGGAGGCTGTTTGTGTACGACCTTTTGCTCGGAATTATCTTTCTTCTGGTAGTCCTCTCGCCGCTGGCCATCGACACCGCACTGGATGTGCTGGAGCGCCTCGCCATCCGCCGCCACGGCCTCGCCTCTACGCAGAGAGACCCACGCCGCGCGTGGGTCTCCGATGCTTCCCCTTCGCCGAGCGTCAGTTCCGCAGCGCCATCTGCTCGGTGACGATCTGCGTCAAATCCGGCTTCTTCAGGCCGTGGACCTCTTCATTGAACTTGTCCACCTTGGAGGACCAGTTCATGGAGCAGAACTTCGGCCCGCACATCGAGCAGAACGCCGCTTCCTTGTAGTAGTCGTCCGGCAGGGTTTCATCGTGCATCCCCCGCGCCGTCTCCGGATCCAGGCTCAGCGCGAACTGCTTGTCCCAGTCGAACGTGTAGCGCGCGTGTGAGATCGCATCGTCCCGGTCCCGCGCTCCCGGCCGATGCCGCGCGATATCCGCCGCATGCGCCGCGATCTTGTAAGCGATGATCCCGTCCTTCACATCCTTCTCGTTCGGCAGCCCCAGGTGCTCCTTCGGGGTCACGTAGCAGAGCATCGCCGCTCCGTGCCATCCGATCATCGCCGCCCCGATGGCTGACGTGATGTGGTCGTACCCTGGCGCAATATCGGTCACCAGCGGCCCCAGCACGTAGAACGGCGCGCCATCGCACAGCTCCACTTCCTTGTCGACCTGCTCCTTGATCTTGTCCATCGGCACGTGGCCCGGGCCTTCGATCATCACCTGCACGTCGTCCTTCCACGCCTGCCGGGTCAGCTCGCCCAGCGTCTTCAGCTCCGCGAACTGCGCCTCGTCGGAGGCATCGGCCACGCATCCCGGCCGCAGCCCGTCGCCCAGCGAGTAGCTCACGTCGTACTTCGCCATCAGCTTCGTGATGCGGTCGAAGTTCTCATACAGGAAGTTCTGCTTGTGGTGCGCGGTCATCCACTGCGCCAGAATCGCCCCCCCGCGGCTCACAATGCCCGTAATGCGCTTGGACACCATCGGCACGTACTGAATCAGCACACCCGCGTGGATCGTGAAGTAGTCCACACCCTGCTGCGCCTGCTCCTCGATCACCTCGAGGTACAGGTCGATGTTCAGGTCCTCCACCTTCTTCACCCGGCTCAGCGCCTCATACAGCGGCACCGTCCCGATCGGCACCGGCGAGTGCCGCAGGATCGCCTCGCGGATCATCGGAATATCCCCGCCCGTCGAAAGATCCATCACCGTGTCCGCGCCGAAGTGCACCGCCGTGTGCAGCTTGCGCAGCTCCTCGTCCACATTCGACACCAGCGCCGAGTTCCCGATATTCGCATTGATCTTGCACAGCGAGCCCACACCGATCGCCATCGGCTCCAGCTCCGGGTGATTCACATTCGCCGGAATGATCATCGTTCCGCGCGCAATCTCGTCGCGGATAAACTCCGGCGCCAGCTTCTCCTTGTGCGCCACAAACGCCATCTCTTCGGTAATCAGCCCCTTGCGCGCGAAGTGCATCTGGCTCATATTGGTGTCGCCGCTGCGAGCCGCCTCTTCCCTGCGCTTCACAATCCACTCGGCGCGGGGCTGCGGTACTGCGTAGTCGTTTGCGTGCGTCCCGTGTCCGTTTCCATTCGTCGTCATGGCTCTGAAACCCCCTGCAGACCGGCACCACACACTGGCTGCGCTCTTGCCCGCTACTATCAGTGAAGTATACGCCGCGGGTTCGCGGCCACCCTGGTCCGGCATCTCTATGTCTATGCACGCAAAATCCTTCCGCTCGGCCCTGCTCGCGTCCCTCCTCGCTCTTCTTTCCACCGCCGCCGCCGCCGCCCAGAGCAGCTCTCTGCTGGGCCTGTGGCGCGAGGCCGCGGGCTCCATCCTCGACATCCACACCTGCGGCGCGGACCTCTGCGCCACCCTCGCCTCGGTCTCCCCCGGCGCGCCCTCGCGCGTGGACGGCAACAATCCCAACGCCGCGCAGCGCTCCCGTCCCCTCTGCGGCCTGCAGATCGGCTGGGGCTTCCACCCCGACGGCCCCAGCGGCGCAAAAGACGGCATGATCTACGACCCGCGCACCGGCTCCAGCTACCACGCCACCCTTGTGGTCAAAGGCGATGCCCTGGAACTGCACAGCTACGTCGGCCTGAAGATCTTCGGCCGCACCGAGACCTTCACCCGCGTCCCCCAGGCTCCGCCCTGCCACACCTCCTGAGCGTTCCGGCGAGATCGCGCGATGCCCCACCCCCAACACAGGTCCGTCTGCGCTCTCTCCAGCGCCCTCCTCCTCTCAGTACAATCCCTCTGTGAGCACCACACCCGCCGCCCCTCCTCACCCTCTTCCGCTCGGCTTTCGCTGGGGTTCCACCACCGCCGGCATCAAGGCCTCCGGAAAACCTGACGTCGCTGTCGCGGTCTGCGACGAAGCCGCCACCGCCGCGGCCATGTTCACCGCCAACCAGGTCGTCGCCGCTCCGGTCACCGTCGGCCGAGCCCACCTTGCCGCCACCGGCGGCCGCGTTCGCGCCGTGCTCGTCAACGCCGGCAACGCCAACTGCGCCACCGGCCAGCCCGGCATCGACGCCTGCCGTCAAAGCTGCATCGCCGCCGCCGAACAGTTCCACTGCGTCTTCGACGAGGTCTTCCCCTCCTCCACCGGCATCATCGGCGTTCCCCTGCCGGTCGAAAAGCTCCTCGCCGCCCTGCCCGCCGCGAGCGCCGCGCTGGGCAGCACCCCCGCCCACGCCGAGGCCTTCGCCACCGCCATCCTCACCACCGACACCCGCCTCAAGGTCGCCCGCGCCAGCTTCGACGTCTCCGGCCGCACCGTCACCCTCTTCGGCTGTGCCAAGGGCGCCGGCATGATCGGCCCGCAACTGGCCTCATCCTCCCAGCCGCCTGCGCTTCACGCGACCATGCTGGTCTATCTCTTCACCGACCTCGCCGCCTCCGCCGAGCATCTCCAATCCATGCTCGCCAGGGCCGCCGACACCAGCTTCAACTGCATCTCCATCGACGGCGACACCTCCACCAACGACACCGTCCTCCTCCTCGCCAGCGGAAAGAGCGGCGTCGAGGCCAGCGGCGACGCCGTGCCCGCCTTTGAAGCCGCCCTGCAGCTGGTCTGCGACTCCCTCGCCCACCAGATCGTCGACGACGGCGAAGGCGTCACCCACGTCGTCACCCTGGAGATCACCGGTGCCCGCGACGATCACGACGCCCGCGAGATCGCCCGCAGCATCGCCAACTCCCCGCTCTGCAAGACCGCCTGGTCCTCGGCCGACCCCAACTGGGGCCGCCTGCTCGCCGCCGCCGGCAAGGCCGGCATCCGCTTCGACCCCGCTCTCGTCACCATCTCCATCGCCGGCCTTCCCGTCTTCGCCCACGGCGTCCGCGCTGCCGCCTACGACGAAGCCGCCACCCACGCCGCCATGCAGCCCCGCGAGTACACCATCGCCATCGACTTCGGCCGTGGCCAGGGCCGCGCCCGCTTCCTCACCTGCGACCTCACCCACGAATATGTCAGCATCAACGCCGACTACTCCACCTGATCGCACCCCCCGTGGAGCTCCTGACCTCCACGCTGCGTCCGACCGCCGGGCACACTTCAGCAGCACGGGCAGACATCGCGGCGCCGACGTCGACCCCACCGTGAACAGCGTGGCAAAGGTGCTGGAGAGCATCTGCACGCGCCGGCACGCGGAGCTTTCCCCGGGCCTGCCGGCGGCACGGTGACGAGGTAATCGGCGCTCCGCTGGCACAAAGCCATAAGCCGCGTTTATCGTAGTATTCGAACTTTGAAGAGGGTGAGGATCAACCGGATGCCAGCAAAGGTGGACGAAGCCGTCAAGCAGGACATGACCGCAGAGGTCGCAGAGTGGATCGAAGCCTTCGACGAAGTCGTCGCGCACGACTGGGAGCAGGGCGCCGCCGTTCTGGCCGCTCTCCGCACCCGCGCCCGCGAGGCTGGCGTCCCCGCCGCCGGCGATATCACCACGCCCTACCTCAACACCGTCCCCAGGCACGACGAGGTTCCCTACCCCGGCGACCGCAACCTCGAGCGCCGCGTCGAGGCCCTGATCCGCTGGAACGCCCTCGCCATGGTCCACAAGCAGAACAAGCTGGACGCGGGCATCGGTGGCCATATCTCCACCTACTCCTCGCTTGCCACGCTGCTTGAGGTCGGCTTCAACCACTTCTTCCGCGCCAAGTATTCCACCGCCAAGGGCGACCAGCCCGGCGACTTCATCTACTTCCAGGGCCACGCCTCGCCCGGTGTCTACGCCCGCGCCTTCCTCGAAGGCCGCTTCGACGAGGCCCGCCTCAAGAACTTCCGCCACGAGCTGCGCGGCGAAGCCGGCCTCTCCAGCTACCCGCACCCCTGGCTCATGAAGGACTTCTGGCAGTTCCCCACCGTCAGCATGGGCATCGGTCCGCTGAACGCCATCTACCAGGCCCGCTTCATGAAGTACCTCGAGAACCGCGGCCTCATCGAGCCCACTGACCGCAAGGTCTGGGCCTTCGTCGGCGACGGCGAAACCGACGAGGTCGACACCCTCGGCGCCATCTCGCTGGCCACCCGCGAGCGCCTCGACAACCTCATCTTCGTCGTCAACTGCAACCTCCAGCGCCTCGACGGCCCCGTGCGCGGCAACAGCCGCATCATCGACGAGCTCGAAGGCACCTTCCGCGGCGCCGGCTGGAATGTCATCAAGGTCGTCTGGGGCTCCGACTGGGACGAGCTCTTCGAGCGCGACCACCAGGGCCTCCTCCTCAAGCGCATGGAAGAGTGCGTCGACGGCGACTTCCAGGCCTACAAGGCCAAGGGCGGCGCCTACCTTCGCCAACACTTCTTCGGCAAATACCCCGAGCTCCTCAAGCTCGTCGAAGACAAGACCGACGAGCAGCTCGGCCGCCTGCACCGCGGCGGTCACGATCCGCTCAAGATCTACAACGCCTACAAGCGCGCCCTCGAGCACAAGAACGGCCCCACCGTCATCCTTGCCAAAACCGTCAAGGGCTACGGCCTCGGCTCCACCCAGGCCCGCAACGCCTCGCACCAGGAAAAGAAGCTCTCCGACGAGTCGATGGCCCAGTTCGTCGACCTCTTCGAAATCCCCCTCCCCGAAGGCGCCGCCAAGGACGCGGCCTTCTACCGTCCCGAGCCCAGCGACCCCGCCATCGCCTACATGCAGGCCCGCCGCCAGGCCCTCGGCGGTTATCTCCCCTCCCGCGAGGTCCCGGAGCCGACCTTCCAGGCCCCCAAGCTCGACTTCTTCAACGAGTGGCTCGCCGGCTCCAAGGGCCGCGCCGTGTCCACCACCATGGGCTTCGTCGGCATGCTCCGCGGCCTGCTCAAAGACCCCGCCATCGGCAAGCTGATCGTGCCCATCGTCCCCGACGAGGGCCGCACCTTCGGCCTCGAATCCGCCATCAAGCAGGTCGGCATCTACGCCCCCGAGGGCCAGAAGTACGTCCCCCACGACTCCGACATGCTGCTTTCCTACCGTGAAGAAAAGGAAGGCCAGATCCTCGAGGAAGGCATCACCGAAGCCGGCTCCATGGCCAGCTTCACCGCCGCCGGCACCGCCTACACCAACTACCGCGTTCCCACCGTGCCGTTCTACATGTACTACTCCATGTTCGGCTTCCAGCGGATCGGCGACCTCGTCTGGGCGTTCGGGGACATCCGGGGGAGGGGCTTCCTCCTCGGCGCGACCGCAGGGCGCACCACCCTGAACGGGGAGGGCCTGCAGCACGAGGACGGGCACAGCCTCCTGCTGTTCAGCGTGGTGCCCAACGCCCTCGTCTACGACCCGGCCT
>DATLMQ010000145.1:0-7367 GCA_035537215.1 Acidobacteriaceae bacterium | reverse complement strand
AAGCCCCTGAAGGTGGCGCTCATCGATGTCACCTACACCATCGACGAAGGCAAGCAGCAGAAGTTCGGTGCTGTCGAGCTCTCCGGCGTCAATGCCTCCCGCCAGCAGCCTGTGCGCGCTCTGCTCAGCGCTGAAACCGGCCAGCCCTTCTCCCTCATCACCCTTTCCAACGATCGCGACGCCGTGCTCAGCTACTACTTAGCCCACGGCTTTGACCACGCCCGCGTGGAAATCCTGCAGACCGTCAATCCACAGGACAAGGACCGCATCGACGTCACCCTGGGCGTTTCCGAGGAACAGCAGGTCTTCATCGACCACGTCCTGCTCACCGGCCTCGAGCGCACCCGGCCCGGTATCGTTCAGAGCCAGCTCCTGGTCCGTGGCGGCGCTCCCCTCGACCAGGCTGCCCTCCTCCAGACCCAGCGCAATCTCTACAATCTCGCCCTCTTCAACGAGGTCAACGCCGCCGTACAGAACCCCACCGGCAACGCTCCCTCCAAGAACGTTCTCGTCCAGCTCACCGAAGCCAAGCGCTGGGACGTCACCTACGGCGCCGGCTTTGAAGCCCAGACCGGCACGCCCTCCGTCGTCCCGGGAACCCATCGCGGTGGCACCGCCGCCCAGAACGGCAAAGCCGGCGTCAGCCCCCGTGGCTCCGTCGACGTCTCCCGTATCAACCTCCGCGGCACCGAGCAGTCCCTTACCCTGCACACCACCTTCGGTCTGCTCGAGCGCGTCGCCACCCTGACGTTCACCAACCCTCAGCTGCTCGGCAATCCGAACTTCACTGCCTCGCTGTCCGGCGGCTATTCCAACGTACAGAACATCACCACCTTCCAGGCCTCCACCCTGCAGGGCGACTTCCGCGTCACCCAGAAGTACAAAAAGGCCGACACCTTCATCTACGACTTCCAGTACCGCCGTGTCTCGGTCAACGCCAACAGCCTCGAGATCACACCCAACCTGATCGCTCAGCTGTCCCAGCCCGTCACCGTCGGCGGCCCCGGCGTCACTTATTTCCATGACACCCGCGACCCGACCCCGCTCGACGCCAACCGCGGCCAGTACTACTCGGTCCAGGAGTTCGTCTCCGACTCCGCCTTTGGCGCGCAGACCAACTTCAATCGCCTCGATCTCTCGCACTCTTCCTACTACACCTTCGGGAAGAAGAAGTACGTCTTCGCCCGCAACACCCGCATCGGCTTCGAGAACACCTTCGGCGCTACCGGCAGCAGCAACAACGGCGGCATCGGCGTAGCCAACTGCCAAGGCAACCTGCAGTTCACCAACGCCACCTGCAACCCCGTCCCTCTGCCTGAGCGCATGTACGCTGGCGGCGCCACGTCCCACCGCGGCTTCGGCATCAACAACGCCGGCCCCCGCGACCTCACTACCGGTTACCCCGTCGGTGGTTCCTCCGTGGTCGTCAACAGCTTCGAGCTTCGACTCCCTCCGCCCACCCTGCCCTTCGTCGGCAGCAGCGTCTCTTTTGTCCTCTTCCACGACATGGGCAACGTCTTCCGCTACCCCAGTGACATGTTCTCCAGCGTCAAGAACTTCCGTCAGCCCAACCAGAGCACCTGCCGCAACGTCACGCTGCCGGCCCCTGCTCCCGGCCAACCCCCCGTGGATCCCTCCACGGTCAGCGGAACCTGCAACTTCAACTACTACTCCCACGCGGTCGGCCTCGGTGCTCGCTACAAAACCCCCGTCGGCCCCATCCGCGTCGACTTCAGCTACAACCTCAATCCGCCCATCTACCCCGTCTTCTACGACTACACTGGCAAGCCCCCCTACGTAGGCCAGGCGGGCCACTTCAACTTCTTCTTCAGCATCGGACAGGCGTTCTGATCTCCATGCGCGCCAGCCTCCATCCCGTGCGGCTCCTCTCTCTCGCAGCCCCGTCTGCGCTCGCGCTCCTCAGCGTCTTCATCCCAGCGGCCTTCGCCCAGACCCCCGCATCCCAGACCCCCGCAGCCCAGACCCCCGCATCCGCCCCGCTCCCGGCCGCCACTCAGGCCCCTTCCATTCCCCCTCCGCCTTCCGCCGGCGCACCCTCCACCCCGCCCACGCCGTCCATGATGCCCTCCGTCCCGGGCGACCAGCTCGACCGCGTCATCGCCATCGTCAACGGCGACCTTGTCCTCGACAGCGACGTCGACGAAGAGCGCCGCTTCGCCGCTCTCGACCCTTACCGCGACCGCGTCTCCAACTTCTCCCGCGACCGCGCCATCGAGCGCCTCATCAATCGCGACCTCATCCTCCAGCAGATGAAGCTCCAGCCCGAGGACCCCATCCCCGACGCTGCCGTCAACAAAGAGATCGCCGAGCTCCGCAAAAACATCCCCGCCTGCAGGCGCTACAACTGCGACACCACCGCCGGTTGGGACCGCTTCCTCGCCGACCAGGGCTTCACCCCGGCCTCCCTCCTCGTCCGCTGGAAACAGCGCATGTCCGTCCTCCGCTACATCGAGGAGCGCTTCCAGACCGGCATGAACATCACCCCCGCGCAGATCAAGACCTACTACGACAGCACGCTCGTCCCCGAGTACCGCCGCCAGAACGTCGCTCCCCCCAAGCTCGACGCTATCTCCGGCCAGATCCAGGAGGTCATCCTTCAGCAGCAGGTCTCCGGGCTGCTCACCGACTGGCTCAGGAGCCTGCGCGCCCAGGGCGGCGTTGTCGTCCTGCACCCCGGTGAGGAGGCGCCATGAGCTCCCCGGTCCAGCCCTCCTCCGCTCTCCCCGTCGCTCCCGCGCCCGGTTCAGCCGCGCCGCGCCGCCACCGCATCCTCCGCATCCTCGGTTGGATCGCCACCTCCATCCTGCTCCTCCTCATCATCCTCGTCGTCGGCCTCTCCTGGTACACCACCACCGCCGACTTCCAGCACCGCGTCGGCACGCAGATCGTCACCATCCTCGAAGACGCCACTGGCGGCCACGTCGAGCTCGGTCACATCTCCTTCGACCTCCGTCACCTTGCCATCGAAGCTGACAACCTCGTCATCCACGGCACCGAAGGTCCCAGCGAGATGCCCTATCTCTCCGCCAATAAAATCTTCGTCCGCGTCCGCATCAATACCTTCATCTCCCACACCGTCGGCAACGGTGCGCAGTCGCACATCGGGGTCAACTTCCTGCGCGTCGAGCAGCCCCGCCTCCACCTCATCGTCGACAAAAACGGCAACACCAACCAGCCCGTCCCCAAGCACCCCAGCACCAGCACCGAGCCCGTGCAGAACGCGCTCCTTGACCTCCAGGCCAAGGAAGTCGAGCTCGCCGATGGCCTCGCCGTCATCAACGACCGCGCCATTCCCTTCGACGCCGCCGCCCGCGACCTCAACGCCAGGGTCCGCTACATCGGTTCCACCGACCGCTACGGCATCGACATCGATCTCGCCGACCTCCGCACCCACATGGTCAAGCAGCCCGAGGTGCAGTCCAGGCTCCACCTCACCCTCGAGCTCGGCCGCGACATCGCGCAGCTCAGCCGCTTCGACTTCGACACCGGCATGAACTCGCACCTCAGCGCCACCGCGCTCTTCGAGCACTTCGCTCACCCCGAGTGGCAGGCCTCCGTCACCGGCAACCTCGCGCTCAAGCAGATCGGCTTCCTCGCCGGCCTCGAAGGCTTCGACAAAGGCGCCGTCCAGCTCGAAATCGAAGGCCGCAACTGCACCGTCACACCGCAGGCCGCGCAGAAGAACCCCGGCTTCTGGCAACGTCACAACCCCGGCCACGTCCCGCCGTCCGTCAAGATGCTTGCGCCCAGCCCCGACTGCAAGGCCGGCTACCTGCTCGTCGGCAAAGTCAAGGTCGATGACGCCTCCTATCGCAACGTAGGCGTCCAGATCTCCCACGTCGACGCCGGCGCGGAGCTTCGCGTCACCCCCACCGAGCTGCTTTTCTCTACCCTTACCGGAGCTCTTCCGGGAGGCGGCAGCGTAGCCGGCGAGCTGAAGATTGAAAACTGGCTCGGCGAAGTTCCCGCGAACGCCCCGGCCTCCTCCGCGACCACCGTCGCCGCCGCCAAGACTGCAAACAACGTAGCCAAGGGTGTCAACGCCAAGCCGCCCGTCGAGTCCATGAACCTCACCCCCGTGCAGCGCGCCCATGCCTTCCTCACCGTCACCGTCAAGGGCATCACGCTGCGCACCATCCTCGACGTCACCGCTCCGCCGCACTTCGGCGACCTCGGCCTAGACACCCAGATCAGCGGCCCCGTCAAAGTCGAGTGGGGCGGTCCCGCCACCGACATCGCCAGCTCCGTGCAGGTCGACGCCAACCTGCATCTCTCGCCCACCGGCCTTCACCGCCGCGGCGCTCTCGAGAACATCCCCGTCTCCGGCGCCGTCGTCGCTCACTATGACGGTCGTACGGAGGTCGTGAACATCAGGCAGGTGGACATTCGCACCCCCGGCACCACCCTCGCCGTCAACGGCGCGCTTGGCGTCAGCAACGGAGACCCCCTCACCAGCCTCAACGTCAACCTCCTGGCCCGGGACCTCGGCGAGTTCGATTCCGTCCTCCAGACCCTCGGCTTCGAAGCCAATGGCAAGAAGGGAAGTGCTGCCCTTCCCGTTGACCTTCACGGAACCCTGAGCTTCGTCGGTACCGCCCGCGGTGCGGTGCGCAACCTCGACGTCAAGGGCCATCTCGCGGCCAACGATCTCGGCGTCCACCTCGGCACCGCCGCCGATGTCCACATCGATTCCGTCGTCGCCGACGCCGACTACTCGCCCAATGCCGGCCTCGCCGTCGCCTCCTCCACCATCAGGCGCAACTCCGCCGTGCTCTCCGTCGCCGGCGCCTTCCGCCCGCACCGCCTTGTCTCCCGCCGTGGCGTCGTCACCTACGCCTGGGACAACGACCTTAGCCTCGACACCACGGTCAAACTCTCCGATGCGCAGATCACCGATCTGCTCGAGATCGCCGGCCAGCAGAACAAAGTCCAGCTCACCGGCGTTGCCAACATCAATGCCCACGCTACCGGCACCCTCCGGAATCTCAACGGCACCGGCAACATTACCCTCACCGGTGGCCAGGCCTATGGCGAGCCGTATCAAACCATCGCCGTCGACGTGAACGCGCGCGGCTCTCAGATCGACGCCACCCGCCTTCTCGTCCAGGCCCACGGCCTCTCCATCAACGGCAACGCCGGCTACAACCTCGCCTCCAGGCATATCAACGCGCACATCACGGGCAACGACCTCCGCCTCTCCAGGATCGACCTGGTCCGCAAAGCCAACCCCGACGCGGATGCCGTCGTCTCCCTCAACCTTGATGCCAACGGCACCGTCGAAGAGCCGAACCTTCGCGCCCAGGTGCAGGTGGCCGACATCACCATGCAGGGCAAGACCCTCGGCCAGCTCAGCCTGAACGCCAACAGTGTGGGTTCCACCGTCAACTACCAGCTTCGCTCGCAGCTCGTCGGTGCCCAGATCGCCGCCGACGGCCGCACCTCGCTGGTCGGCGATTATCAGACGGACGCCCGCCTCACCCTCGCCGACGTCGATGTTGCCAACGCCATCGCTCTCTTCTCTCCCGGCTCCGTCAAGGCCAGCTCCCGGATCGCCGGCGTCGTCACCGTCAGCGGTCCTGCCGCGAAGCCCCAGCTCCTCTCCGGCAACGCCGAGTTCACCACGTTCAGCGTCACCGTCCAGAACATCACCCTCAGCTCTCAGGGACCCATCCGCGCCAGCCTCCATAACGGCGTCGCCACCCTTGACCAGCTCCACATCACCGGTCCCGATACCGTCCTTCAGGCCAGCGGCTCCGCTCAGGTCTTCGGCGACCCCAACCCCCAGGGCGGCGCCCTCCATCTCCGCGCCAACGGTGGAATCGGCCTCGCGCTCGCCCATACCTTCACCCCCAATCTCATCTCCTCCGGCAAGGTCTCCTTCGACATGGGCGTCGAGGGCCGCATGATGGAGCCCAATCTCACCGGCGCAGTGCAGTTCGACAACGCCAACATCGCGCTCGACGGCATCCCCAACGGCCTCAGCAACCTCACCGGCACCATGGCCTTCAATCAGAACCGCCTCGAGGTCCGCAACCTCACCGCCACCTCTGGCGGCGGCAAGATCTCCCTGGGCGGCTTCATCGCCTGGCAGAAGGGCCTCTTCGCCGACCTCACCGCCGGCATCGACAACGTCCGTATCCGCTACGCCGGCCTCAGCACCTCCGCCAACGCCACCATGCGCCTCCAGGGCGGCCCCTCCGCCCTCCTGCTCTCCGGCAACGTCCTCATCACCCGCTTCGGTGTCGGCGCCGACGTCGACTTCGCCGCCTTCGCCGGCAGCGGCGGCGTCCCCACCCCGCCCGACCCCGACGCCTTCACCAACAAGATCCGCATGGACGTCCACGTCACCAGCTCCCCCCAGCTCGACTTCCAGAACTCCTACGCCAAGCTCTCCGGCACCGTCGATCTCACCATCCGCGGCACCGCCGCCCAGCCCAGCGTCCTCGGCAGCATCCGCATCACCGACGGCAGCGCCACCTTCGCGGGCACCCTGTATCAGCTGGACCGCGGCACCATCTACTTCAGCAACCCCGTCCGCATCGACCCCACCATCGACCTCGACGTCTCCACCCGCGTCGAAAACTACGACCTCACCATCGGCATCCACGGCGACGCCACCAACCTCAAGCCCACCTACCGCTCCTCCCCTCCGCTCACCGAAGCCGACATCTTCAACCTCCTCGCCCTTGGCCGCACCCAGGAAGAAGCCCAGATCAACAACGCCCAGGCCCAGCAGGCCGGCAAGGACCCCACCACCTCCGCCCTGCTCGGCGGCGCCCTCAACGCCACCGTCTCCTCCCGCGTCAACAAGCTCTTCGGCGCCGGCTCCATCAAAATCGACCCAGCCTTTATCGGCACCCTCGGCAACTCCACCGCCCGCATTACCGTCGAGGAACCCCTCTCCAAGCAGCTCACCCTCGTCTTCGCCACCAACGTCAACCAGTCCGCCCGGCAGCTCATCCAGTTCCAGTACCAGATCGACGACAACACCTCCCTCCTGGGCACCCGCGACGAATCCGGCGTCTTCTCCATCGTCTACAGAATCCGCAAGCGCTACCGCTAGCCCCTCTCCTCCACCCCATCCCACCCGTGCTCAGCAATTTGTACGTCGTTCCAGCAATCCTCTTCGCCCTCCTCCGCATCCAACGCAGCGGATAAGCCGCCGCACGGTTACGGCCGCCCCGGAGGACATTTAATGACCAGCATCTCTTATCGGCTCGCACGTCTCGCCGGTGCCCTCACACTCTCGGCAATCCTTCTCTCCACGCCCTCCACCGTCGCGCAAAGCGCCGGCGGCAACGACGCCCGCATCCAGTCCGACGCCCAGAAAGAGCTCAACAACAAGC
>DATLMQ010000144.1:0-2378 GCA_035537215.1 Acidobacteriaceae bacterium | reverse complement strand
ATCGGCGTCCTCGGCCCACCCTCGGCAGCGATCCGCGCAAAGTGCCGGATGAGCTCCAGGCTGATTCCCGCGTCCTGCGGCGTGCAAGGTCCCGGTGAAATCAGGATCCGGTCCGGGTGCAACGCCTCCACCTCGGCCGGACTCAGCTCATCGTTCCGCCGGATCACCATCTCACCGCCCAGCTCGCCGACATACTGCACCAGGTTGTAGGTAAAGGAGTCGTAGTTGTCCAGAACGAAGACCATACCTTTACGATTCTACGCCGCCCGCTACACCACCCCCGGGACCGGGCAACGGCCACGCCACCGCTGCGCTCCTACCAAGCAGGGGGAAGCCCATGTTCCTGATGCCCACGAGATTCAAACACTTCGCCGCCATGATCCTGATTGGCGATGGCGTCATGGCATTGGTTCGCCCACAGCAGGACGCCCTCGCCTGGAAAAAAGGCCCAAAGCCCTGGCGGGATCTCATGCACGCCCTGCACCAGCGCCCCGCCGTCACCCGCGTCATCGGCATCGCCCAGATCGCCGGCGGCATCTACTGGGCCATCCAGCAGGAGTCCCACGTCGACACGCCAAGCTGAGGCACCACCAGCAGCTAGCTCCGCCTCGCCCGCTCAATCGCCCGCACGACCGCCTGCGCTTTATTCCGGCACTCCTCAAACTCGCTCTCCGGCACGGAATCCGCCACAATCCCCGCCCCGGCCTGAATGTGCCCCTGCTCGCCATTCATAAACAGCGTCCGGATCGCAATGCAGGAATCCACGTTCCCACTGAAGTCCGCATAGAAGATGCTCCCGCCATACACCCCGCGTCGCGCCGGTTCCATCTCCTCAATAATCTCCATCGCGCGGATCTTCGGTGCTCCACTCAGCGTGCCCGCTGGAAAGCACGACCGAAATGCATCGATCGCCCCCAGCTCCGGCCGCAGCCTCCCCTCCAGAGCACTCACCAGGTGCATCACGTGGCTGTACCGCTCCACAAACATCAGCTCCTTCACCTGCACCGAGCCATACTCGCTCACCCGCCCCACATCGTTCCGCCCAAGATCCACCAACATGATGTGCTCGGCTATCTCCTTCGCGTCTCCACGCAGGCTCGCCTCAAGCGCCTTGTCCTCGACCTCGTCTGAACTCCTACGCCGCGTCCCGGCAATCGGCCGGTACTCCACCTTGCGCCCGTGCACCCGCACCAGCAGCTCCGGCGACGACCCCACAATATGTGCCGGAGTTAGCTTCGGCACAGACGAGCCTTTCTTCCCCTTGGCACCCGTCTTCCCACCCGCAACAGCCTCAATCCCAAACCGCAGAAAGTACATGTACGGCGACGGGTTCACAATCCGCAGCGCGCGATAGATCTCAAAGGCATCCACACCCGGCACGCAGTCAAACCTCTGCGACAGCACGCACTGAAACACATCCCCAGACGCGATGTACTCCTTGGTCGCCCGCACCGCCGCCAGGAACTTCGCTCGCGAAGTGCGCGGCACCAGCTTCAGAGCCCCGGCATCCTTCTTGCGTCGCACCTTCGGCAGGGCCCGCGACAGCCGCAGCTCCAACTTCTTCAGCCGTCGCTCCGCCCTCAGGTACGCGCCCTCCGCAGCCTCGCGGTTCAGGTCCGCCGTCACCATCAGGTGGATCTCCTTCTTCACATGATCGAACGCCAGCACCTGGTCAAAAAACATCAGGTACGAGTCCGGTACGCCCAGCTCGTCCGCCGCCGTCTCCGGCAGCCGCTCAATCTGCCGCACAACGTCGTAGGCAAAGAATCCAACCGCCCCAGCCGTAAATGGCGGCAGCCCCGGCAGACGCGCCGGTGTATGCCCGCTCAAAGCTCCCTTGAGCTCCTCAAAGATGTCCCCCTCAAAGCGGCGCCGGCGACGACCTTCGATCACCGTGATCTCCCGCCCCCGCGAGAACATCTTCTTGTACGGCTCAATTCCGATAAACGTGTAGCGCCCCACGCGCTCCCCGCCCTCCACCGACTCCAGCAAAAATGCTTCCGGTTCCTCCGCCGCAATCCGCAGAAACGCCGACACCGGCGTCTCCAGGTCGGCCGTAACCGTCCGGTACACCGGCACCAGCGAGTGGGTCCGGCAAAGCTTGCGAAACTCGGCAGGGGATGGCGTGGATGGGCTGCTGGAGACTGGCATCGCGATCACCCCATCATACGTGTCCGCCGCACCTGAACACAGATCGGCCGCCCCGCATTCGGGACGGCCGATCCACTCACGGCACCTGCGGCCAGGCTTACTGCGCGTCCGGCGCCTTCTGCGTCACACCGATCGCGTCACCAGATACCACCAGCTGCACGCGGCGATTCTGCGCACGTCCGGCAGCTGTGCTGTTGTCCGCAACCGGTTTGTCCTTGCCATATCCC
>DATLMQ010000143.1:0-2379 GCA_035537215.1 Acidobacteriaceae bacterium | reverse complement strand
CGTCCCGGCCTCCACCGTTACCGGCCGCCCCTCCGCCACCGCCATCGCCATCGAGGGCAGCCGCGACGTCTGCACCCCGATCACCCGCACCTCCGGCCGCCCCGCCTTCCGGCAAGCCTCCTTCACCGCACACGCGATCCCCCCAATCAGCCCCCCGCCGCCGATCGGCACCACCACCGCCTCCAGCCCCGGAACCTGCTCCAGCAGCTCCAGCCCAATCGTCCCCTGCCCGGCCATCACCAGCGGGTCATCGAACGGGTGAATAAACGTCATCCCCTCCGCCTTACAGATCCGCGTCGCCTCCTCGCACGCCTCGTCGTAGTTGGCCCCGTGCAGCACCACCTCCGCCCCGAAGTTCCGCGTCGCCGTCACCTTCACAAGGGGCGTCGGCAGCGGCATCACGATGATGCTCCGGATGCCCTTCGCCGTCGCATGGTAAGCCACACCCTGTGCGTGGTTGCCCGCACTCGCCGCCACCACACCCCGCGCCGCCTGCTCCCCCGTCAACGTCGCGATCCGGTTCAGCGCACCCCGCTCCTTGAACGAACCCGTCATCTGCAGGTTCTCAAGCTTCAGGTAGACACTCTGCCCCGTTATCCCCGACAGCGTCTCCGAGTGCGGGCACGGGGAGTAGTAGATCGACCCCCGCAGCCGCTCGCGCGCCGCCTCCACATCCGCCAAACCGACTCCGACGCCGACACCGACCTCACTCGCTAGCATCGCTCTAGACTAACGAAGTCTTCCCGCTCCTTACCTGGAATGTGCTTCGAGCTTTGCAGCGCATCACCTCGAACCATTACCAAAGCAGTGCCGCACACCCCCAACTCACTCCTCCAATTCATGTTTTGGGGCGACAGGGAAGGCGCGAGATGCTACTTTTGGCTGGGCCACTGAAAACCAGTCGAGATATTCAGCCGGCACCCAATCGGCCGAGAGCACCGTTCTGCGTTCATGTAGCATTCGCTAATAGGAGACTCGGAGGATGCCCTCTCCATTGAAAATGGCTCCACGCAAGAGGTCCGACCTCGCTGCGGGCGGTCAGGTCTCTCCGCCAATCGCGCAATTCGCCGAGAACCCCGACGCGCCTCCGCCATACTCTATGGCGTTTCAGCCCGTCGTTGACCTTAAGCAAGGGCGCACTGTCGCCTACGAGGCCTTGGTCCGCGGGCTAGAGGATCAGCCCGCTGCTGAGGTCTTCTCTCACGTCGCCGCCGATCGCCGCTCCGCCATGGATCAACGCTGCCGCGTCCTGGCGATCGATCTGGCCGTCTCCCTTGGCCTGCTTGAGACAGGTGCCGACCTCTGCATCAACTTCAACCCCAACGCCATCCACGAGTCCGCCCCTTGCCTGGAGCGAACCGTCGAGGCCGCCGCCTGCAGCTCCCTTCCCCTTACCCGCATCGTCCTCGAGATCACCGAGATGGAGCACCTCCGCGATCCCGACCGCCTCCGCTCCATCCTCCGCCGCTATCGTTCGCAGGGTCTCCGCACCGCCATCGACGACTTCGGGGCGGGCTTCGCCGGGCTCTCCATGCTCGCCTCCTACCAGCCCGACATCATCAAGATCGACATCGCGCTCACCCGCGAGATCCACCGCCGCCCCACCAGCCGTGTCATTCTCCGCGGCGTCATGCAGATCTGCCGCGATCTCGACATCCAGGTGATCGCCGAAGGGGTCGAGGTCGAGCCGCAAGTCGACGCCCTCCGCAATCTCGGCATCCACTACATGCAGGGCAACTACTTCGGTCCACCCGCCTTCGAAGCCCTGCCCCTCTGGTCAGCGTGACGGCATAAAGCTCCCCGGACCCCTGCCAGTCCAGACCCCGGCTCCGCTCACCTACAATCCTTTTGCGCGAAATCGGTTTGCCCGCTCGAATTCCTCGCGCAGCTCCGGCGTCCGCAGGTTCTCCCGTACATGCGCCAGCTCCTGCTCGAGCAAGTGCAACACCTCCGCCAGCGGCTCTGTGTTGGTCATCGCCACATCCCGCCACATGCTGTACGGACTCGCCCCTAACCGTGTCGTCTCCCGCAGCGCCCGCCCCCCGATCGCCGCAATCTCCGGGGCCTCCCCAAATCGCTGCTCCAGCAGCGCCGCAAAGGCGGTCGACAGCATCTGCGGCAGGTGGCTCACCCACGCGCACAGCTCATCGTGCCGCGCCGGGTCCAGATCCATCGTTCGCGCCCCCATGCGCTCCACCCACAGCCGCCAATCAGACGCCGCGACCGTTTCCTCCACCTTCGAAGCCGCCGTAAAAAGCCACATCGCCCCCCGGAACAGCCCTGCCTCTGCCAGCTCCGGCCCGCCGCGCTCCTTGCCTGCCATTGGATGTCCTGGCAGAAATGCAGCTGTTCCCTCAGCGCCAAACATCTGCTCAGCCG
>DATLMQ010000142.1:0-3747 GCA_035537215.1 Acidobacteriaceae bacterium | reverse complement strand
AGCCTTCTGGCGATCGTGTGTGTTGGGTTCCTGCGCCTGGGGGGGGAGACGGTCAAACAACTCCCGGCGGCGCCGTCGAGCTATGTGGAAGACTTCGCGGGCGTGATCGACGCGGCGACCAAGCAGGAGATGGAGTCGCTGAGCCGCGAGCTGTATGAGAAGGCGCACGCGACCATCGAGGTGGTGACGATCCGGTCGCTCGAAGGGGAGACGATCGAGCAGTTCGCGACGGACCTGCAAGACAAGTGGAAGGTGGGGGCGAAGGGGACCGATCGCGGCGTTCTGATGCTGTTTGCGATCGGCGACCATAAGCGGCGGATCGAGGTGGGGTATGGCCTCGAGGGGATTCTGAACGACGCCAAGGTGGGGGATATCGGGCGGAGCATGGTTCCGCAGCTGCAGCAGAACCAGTATGGGCCGGCGATGCTTTCGGGCGAGCGGCAGATAGCGGGCGTGATCGCGAAGGACGCGAACGTGACCCTTTCGGGGCCCGAGGTGCCGGAGCCGAGGCCCCAGCCGGCGCGCCGGCAACGCGGCGGGGGCGGAGGTTTGATTGGGCCGATCCTGTTTGTGGTGATTGTGCTGTTTCTGCTGCGGGGTGGCCGGGGCGGGCGCGGAGGTGGAGGGAGTTTTCTGCCGTGGTTCATCCTGGGCAACATGATGGGTTCGGGCCGGGGGCGGGGCCAGTGGGGCGATGGTGGTGGTGGAGGCTTTGGCGGAGGTGGCGGCGGAGGGGGAGGCGGAAACGATGGGGGAGACTTTGGCGGCGGGTTTGGAGGCGGATCGGGCGGCGGCGGGGCGAGCGGCGACTGGTAGCCGGTGCAGTAAGCTGTGAGTAAGGTGCGCGGAGACGCGCACGAAAGGAATACCGATGAAGGGTGCGTGGGTAGCACTGGGCGTGGTGGTGATCGTTCTGCTGTTTGGGGCGGGGAGCTACATTTCGTCCAAGAATCACATGGTGCAGCTGAACGAGGACGTGAACCAGGCGTACTCGCAGGTGAATATCGTGCAGCAGCGGCGGCTAGACCTGATTCCGAACCTGGTAGCCAGCGTGAAGGGCTACGTGAAGGAAGAGGAGACGGTTCTGACCAATATCGCGAATGCGCGGGCGGGCGTGGTTGCGGCTGCGGGAGACCGGGCGAGCAGTATCCAGGCGAACGCGAAGCTGGACGCGGCGCTGATTCCGCTGTTCCGGCTACAGGAGGCGTATCCGAACCTGAAGGCGAATGAACAGTTCATTCGCCTGGAAGACGAGCTGGCAGGGACGGAGAATCGCATCGCGGTGGAGCGCAACCGGTACAACCTGTCGCTGAAGGCGTATGACGTCTACATCCAGCAGTTCCCGAACAGCCTGTGGGCGAGTATGGCGGGGTATCACTACAGGGATGAGTACTTCAAGGGCAATCCGGCGAACAGCACGGTGCCTACGGTGGACTTCAACAAGTAAGGTGTTTTGGAGGAGAGGCCACTGCTGCGGCGGTGGTCTTTTTCTTTTTGGCGAGTGCATCCAACCATGGCGGTCTGCTGGGCAGGGAGTAGCTCCTGTGGAATGTGCCGCGGATCGTGCGATGGGTTAGGTTTAGGGAGAGCGATGGAAACGACTGCGGCCAATCCGACCACTGTAGCGACCCTGGTGGGGATGCCTGTCCTGGATGAGGGCGGCAAGGAGTGGGGCCGGGTGCAGGAGCTGGCGGTCGAGGTGGGCAAGGACAGCACGCGGGTTTCCGGGTTGCTGGTGACGCGGCGTGAAGGAGGGCGGACCCACGGGTGGATGGTGCCGGTGGAGAGCCTGTGGGCCCCGGTGGTCGCGGACAAGACGCTGCGGACGATGAGCGAGCCGGGGGATGTGCCGAGCCTGAGCGATTCGCTGCTGCTGGAGCGCGATCTGCTGGACCAGCAGATTATCGACGTGGACGGGCGCAAGGTGGTGCGCGTGAACGATGTGAACCTCCTGTGGACGAGCGACGGCGACGGCGGGGGGACCGCGCTGGTGATTGAAGAGGTGGAGATCGGGCTGCGGGGGGCGATCCGACGGCTGCTGAAGGGGCTTCCTGTGAACACGGTGGAGGGGATCGCGCGGAAGATTCCATCGCGCGTGATCCCGTGGAGCTGCGTGGATGTGATCGACCGGGACCCGGCGCGGCGGGTGCGGCTGAAGATCGGGCAGGACCGGCTGGCGAAGCTGCATCCTTCCGACATTGCGGAGATCCTGGAAGACCTGGCACCGGCGGAGCGGGAGGCGGTGTTCACGAGCCTGCCGGAGGAGACGGCGGCGGAGACGCTGGAGGAGATCGAGCCGAAGCTGCAGAAGGAGCTGCTGCAGCGGATGGATTCGGAGCGGGCGGCGGACATTATCGAGGAGATGGACCCGGGGGCGGCGGCGGACCTGCTGGGCGAGCTGAGCGACGAGGAGTCGGAGGCGATTCTCGAGGAGATGGAGCCGGAGGAGCGGCACGAGGTAGAGGAGCTGCTGGAGTTCTCGGCGGCGTCGGCGGCGGGGCGGATGACCACGGAGTTTGTGACGGTGCCGCGGACCGGAACGGTGGCGGATGCGGTGGAGGCGCTGCGGGCGTTTGAGGGCGACCCGGACACGATCACGGAGATCTACCTGTTCGACGAGCAGGCCAGGCTGGACGGTGTGGTGATGCTGCCGCGGCTGCTGCTGGCGACGCCGGAGACGGAGCTGGCGAGCCTGTCGGAGGGGCACAATGTGTCGTGCGGGACGCATGCGAGGGACAGAGAGGTGGCGGAGCTGTTCGATAAGTACAACCTGCGCTCGCTGCCGGTGGTGAATGCGCAGCGTCACGTGGTCGGGGTGATCCATGCCGAGCAGGTGATCGCCCAGCTGCGCGAGGCGTAGAGGATGAGGGACGAGGATAAGGCGAGGGGTGGAGGGCGTGCGCTGAAGATTCTGTATGTGTCGTGGCTGTCGCCGAATCATTCGTCGCTGTACAGGCTGTGGGCGCTGGAGCGGCAGGGACACACGGTGGTTTCGGTGAATGCGTTTGAGTTTCAGCCGACGCAGGCGCTGTTGCGCAAGGTGGTGCACCGGATACAGATGGGGCCGTGGGTGAGCCGGATCAATGAAGAGATCCTGGCGGTGGCGGAGCGGGAGCGGCCGGATGTGTTCTGGGCGGACAAGCTGCTGTCGCTGCGGCCGGAGACGCTGGTGAAGCTGCGGCGGATGGGCATTGCGACGGTCAGTTACATGATCGACAACGTGTTTGGGACGAGGGGAGATCCGGGGTGGCGGCTGTACGTGAAGGATCTGCCGCACTTCGATCTGCATGTGGTGCAGCGGGACAGGAACGTGGTGGAGTATCGCGAGCACGGGGCAAGGGATGTGCTGAAGATCCAGACGGCGTACGAGCCGACGATTCACTTTCCGCCGCCGGCGGGGTGGAGCGACAAGGACCGAGATCGGGGGGTGTCGTTTATCGGGACGCCGTATGACGAGCGGGCGCAATTTCTGACGCGGCTGTGGAAGGAGTTCGGGGCACCGGTGGTGATCTCGGGCGGGCTGGTGTGGAAGAAGGCGCTGGGCGAGGAGGCGACGACAGCGCTGTATCGGGGAAATGGGGAGCTGTTCCGGCAGGAGTATCGGGAGGGGATCTGGCGGTCGAAGATCAACCTGAGCTTTCTGACGCATGCGAACCAGGATGAGTTCGTGCACAAGAGCTTTGAGATTGCGGCGTGCGAGGGGTTTCTGCTGGCGGAGCGTTCGCCGGGACACCTGGCGCGGTTTGT
>DATLMQ010000141.1:0-3595 GCA_035537215.1 Acidobacteriaceae bacterium | reverse complement strand
AGCCTCGAAATCCATAATATCGCTGAGGCTGAGCCGGTCATAAGCGTCGAAGGCAATATATGCGGCACCGTTATGCGGGGTGCTGTCGCTCCGCCGGGGTCGAAGGCCACATCACGACGGAAAGGAATGCGTCGGAACCTGAGAGATCTCACGCTTGACCAGTGGCTGAAAAGCCGGCTGGCCCGCATCGGGAAGGCGAGGAGCCGAAGCCGATGATGCACGGGCGTGAGAAGTCAGACCCCGTCATAGTAGCGAGGAAGTCGCTGAACAAAACCGGGGGACCGGCAGCGGAGGCGATGGAGCGAAGGGCGGGGGCCGAGGAGAACGCGAGCCAGCACCGCACGCGCCGGACACAGAGCCGGGGAAGCGTGTCACAGACGCTGGAGCGCGTACGGACGGCCGCAAGGCTTTGCCGTCCCTATCCGAGGTGGGAGCCGGATGCGGGGTGCGATAGGAGAAGCCGGTATAAGCTTGCCAGTGCAAGTCTGGTCCGTCCAAAGCTGAGCAAGCGGGACGGGAGCGAGTCTTGCGGGCGTCGCGGCAACGCGGGGTCCGAAGCGTAGACAGCGGTCGTACGGGGTGTGGGATTGACTCCCGAAATAGGCATGTCGCGGAGGCAGAGCTGGCGCCCGCACCAGCGAAAGCAGCACAGCCGTTCTCGTTATGCGAGAGAGCGGATGCTCCGCCGGGGGCTGAGGACACGTCACGTCCGAAAGGCACATACCGGAACCTATGAGGCCCATCAGCGTCCGGCGGCTGGTCACCGCCGGGGGCGGCGAACGAGGGACAACCAAAGGACGCCGCATCGCGGATGGGAGTCGGACCGCTCCATAGTATCGATGAAGTCGCCGAAGGAAACGAGGTGATGGAGAAAAGGGGGCGGCAGGACGGGATCACGACGGAACAGGCGAAGGGCCGGACACTGCGCTGGCAACCCTTGCTGCCGAACCTCCGGCGTGTGAATGAGGCGGCCAGACGATCTGGTCGAACACGGTTCACGGCACTGCTGCATCACGTCGACGTCGCCGCGCTCGAAAGGGCATTCCGGCGGCAGCGGCGCGCAGCCAGTCCCGGGGTTGATGGGGTGACGGTGGCGGAATACGAGCAGGCGTTGGAGAGCAATCTTCAGCATCTGCACGACCGGGTCCACAGCGGGCAGTACTGGCCCCAGCCGGTGCGCCGCACGTATATCCCGAAAGGCGACGGTGGCCAGCGGCCTCTCGGCATACCCGCGCTTGAGGACAAAATTGTCCAAGGGGCGGTGGCCGAGGTGCTGAACGCCGTCTACGAGGCCGATTTTCTGGGCTTCAGTTATGGCTTCCGGCCGGGACGGAGCCCCCACACGGCCTTAGCGACCCTGGAACAGGCCCTGATGACGCAACGTGTGAACTGGGTGCTCGATCTCGACATCCGAACTTTCTTCGATTCCGTTGACCCCGGATGGCTGATGCGGATGTTGGGGCACAGGATTGCTGACCCGCGGGTCCTCCGCTTGATCGAGCGGTGGCTCAGGGCCGGCGTCCTCGAGAGCGGCCGATGGGAACCGGGGGAGATGGGGGTGCCGCAAGGATCTGGGATCAGCCCAATCCTTGCGAACGTCTTTCTCCATTATGTCGTCGACCTCTGGACACACCAATGGCGGCGACATCGAGCAGCCGGGCAGGTCATCGTGTGTCGGTATGCGGATGACCTGGTGATCGGCTGTCAGCACGGAACGGATGGGAGAGAGCTCCTCGGAGCGCTGACACAAAGGCTGGCGCAATTCGGCCTGTCAGTCCACGAGGGCAAGACCCGGCTGATCGTGTTCGGGCGGTTCGCCGCCGAGCGCCGAGCGGCCGCCGGGCAACGGCGCCCGGAGACCTTCAACTTTCTGGGGTTCACGCACTATTGCGGGAAGACCAGAAACGGGAGGTTCATGGTCAAGCGGAAGACGCAAGCGACACGCCTAGTCCGAAAGCTGAAGGCGCTCCGAGAGGACATGCTGCGGCGGATGCACACCCCGGTTCGGGAGCAGCATCGGTGGCTATGCCAAGTCCTGAGAGGTCACTATCAGTACTACGGGGTCATCTTCAACTATAGCTCACTACGCGCGTTCAAGGACTGCGTCGTCAGGCTCTGGCGCAAGACACTCGGCAAGCGCAGCCAGAAGGGCCGCGTGACCTGGGCGTCCTATAGCCGGCTCCTGGCCGCCTTGCCGCTCCCTGAACCAGTTATCCATCAGGCTTGGCACAGATGATCAACCCGCCTCAGGTCCGTCCTGAAGAGCCCACTGCGGTAACGCCGCACGGTGGGATCTGTGGGGGCAAAAGCCAGCAATGGCTGAGCTACCCGACAAAGCCGCACGTCCGGTTCTGTGCGGGTTGCGCCTTGAAAGCGCACGAGACCATGTCGCCTGAAATGGCGACCGCGGTAAAGCTGAGCCGGCAGCCGCGAACCGAGTCTTGCGTGGTGTCCGGTAACGGGCTCTGCGAAGCGTAGACAGGGAGACAGTAGGCCGGAACGAAAGTGAACGGAGAATTAGCCCCGAAATCGATCGTGGTGGAAGTAGCCGACCTTATCCCGGACGGGGGAAGGCAGAATTTCATGACGTGCCATGGCGAGTGTCTTGAGATGCTTCCGGGGTTCGTACCGCCGGCATGCTGTCCAAAGGTTCCGTGTGAACAAGGGAGAGCCGTCGGGCTCAAGCGAGAGCTTGTAGGACCCGCCAAGCCGAAACGGCGAGAACGGTCCGAAGGCCCGACGGCAGTCAGACTGGCTGATAGTACTCCGAGGTCGGGAGAGCCGGCCACATGGGGAAGCGGCCAGCGGGCGTTGAATTGTTCGAAGGCAACATGGCCTCCATGCAAAGGGGGATACGGCCATCTATGCAAAGAGATGAACCGCCGACCATGGAAACAGGACTCGAACGAATAGCAGACAAGGCGCGGCGTGAGCCCAAACTTCGGTTCACCTCGCTGGCGCATCACATCACGGCCGACCGGGTGTGGCGGAGTCTCTGTCAGATTCCTAACCACTCGGCACCTGGTGTGGATGGTCAGAGGATATCGGAGGCGAAGGAGAGCTTTCAGGGATGGATTGGCGAAATGCTCCAGTCTGTCCACCGCAAGGGATACAAAGCGCCGGTCATCCGACGCGTCTATATCCCGAAACCCGGCAAGCAGGAGAAGCGCCCGCTGGGCGTACCGACTGTATCCGACCGGGCGCTGCAGCGCAGCACGGCCGAGGTGCTGTCCGCCATATATGAGCAGGATTTCTTACCGTGCTCATTTGGCGGACGACCTGGCCGCGGTGCCCATCACGCTCTGGCGACCCTCAACGAGGTGATCGCTGGCAGAAAGGTGGGGTGGGTGCTAGAGGCGGATTTGAAGAGCTTCTTCGGAAGTCTCAACCACGACTGGCTCCTCCAGTTCGTGCAACACCGCGTCGGGGATCCGCGCCTGATCAGTCTGATCCGGCGCTGGTTGAAAGCAGGGGTATTGGAGGAAGGAGTGGTGACCCCGAGCGAGATGGGGACGCCACAAGGCGGTTCGATCAGCGTATTGCTGAGCAATGTATATCTGCACTATGCGCTCGACCTCTGGTTCGAGCGTGTGGC
>DATLMQ010000140.1:0-2860 GCA_035537215.1 Acidobacteriaceae bacterium | reverse complement strand
CCCCCCTCCCCCCATACTTTTTTGCGCAAAGTCTTCGGAACAGGGGAGTTAGGTCCGGACTTAGGTGTACGAACGACCACTGTAGGGGATCTTTGAGGTGCGGCGAGTGGCTGCCGAACGCCGGGAGAGACGGCTAAATAGATAAGCCCGGCCAGAGGCCGGGCAGACGGTGTTCTCACTTTCTATTGTAGCCGGGGTGTCAAGTGATCCGGGCCCGGAAGAGGGTTCCTCGCTTCGCTCAGGGTCGGAATGACAGAGCGAACGACAAGGCAAAGGCGAAGCAGATTCCCTTTTAGGGAATGACAACCAGAAAGGCGAAAGGCGAAAGGCGAAAGGCAAAGGGCAAGGGCAGGGGTGGGTAAGGGCGACAGCAGATCCTCCGCCTTCGGCGAAGGATAACAACCAAGAGACGAGGTTGGCCGACCAGCGGGGCTTACGAGTTTCCTTGAGGGGTGCTTTGCTGGGCTGTTAGCGGGTGGAGGGGGTGAGGTCCGTTACCTGCTGGGGGCCGAGGCCTAGCTTGATGAGGGCGCGGGAGTCGGGGGTGATCTTGGTCTGCCAGCCGTTGTCGCCCTGGAGTTTCTGCATGGCGGAGGCGCTTTCGGAGTCCCATGTGCCTGTGGGTTCGCCGGAGAGGTAGCCGTGCTGGATAAGGGCGCTCTGGATCGCGGTGGCGCGCTCAGAGTCCATGCCGGGCGTCTCGTGACGGACGCTGGCGCGACTTCCGTGCTTCAGCTTGACGGCGGTGTGGCGGATGTTGGCGTTGGAGCGCGCGGCGGGGGCGTGGTGAGCGTGCGTGAGGCCGAAGGAGGGCACAGCGACGGCGAGAAGAACGGCGGAGGCGATGGAGGGGAGAAGACGCATCGAGAAGCTGGACCTCGGAGCCTTGGGGGTGACGCCGGCGGAAGCTCGTCCGCCGATGTTTGTAAGAGGCTAACGGAATGGGTGGATGTGGGCAAGTACCCCCGTGCCGGGGGAGGTACACAAAAGGTAGCGTTCCGAAAGTCGAAAGGCGCAGGCCGGGGGCCTGCGCCGTTCGTACTGCGGGTGAGGGTTATGGAAGGGTGCCGCCGACGTAGGTGTTGCCGCTGTTCCGGCCCTGCGGATCGCGGACGACGAAGACGACGTCATCGCCGGACTTGAGGCTGGAGACGACGGCGCGGTAGCTGGCGTCGTCGGTGACGGGGTGACGGTTGATTTCGACGATGACCACGTTGTTGGGGAGGTTGATCTCGTCGGCAAAGGAGCCAGGGCGAACGCTCTGGATCATGACGCCGCCCTTGATGCCGAGCTTGCCGGCGAGGGCGGGCGGGATGGGCTGGACGGTGATGCCGAGCTTGTTCTGCCCGATGTCACCCTGGTCCGGACCTTCAGGTTGATCGCCGGCACCGGCGATGTTGGCGAAAAGCTTGGCGCGATCGGTGATGCCGACCTCGGCGGTCTGCTGCTTGCCTTCGCGGAGGAAGCCGAGGCGGACGGTGGAGCCGGGCTGCTTGGCGGAGATGATGTTGACGAGCTCATCGCCGTTCTTGACGGGCTTGCCGTCGACCGAGACGATGACGTCCTGCGGCTTGAGACCAGCCTTGGAGGCGGGGCCGTTGGGGGTGACGCTGGAGACGATGATGCCGCCGTTGCTGGAGCCGTACATGCGGGTGACCGCGGCGGACTGGGCGGCCTGGAACTGGATGCCGATGGAGCCGCGGGTGACCTTGTGGGTGGGGCTGATGAGCTGGTTGTAGACGGTGATGAGGGTGTTGGCGGGCATGGCGAAGCCGACGCCTTCAGAGCCAGCGGACTGGGTGTAGATGGCGGTGTTCATGCCGATGACCTGGCCGTTCATGTCGACCAGGGGGCCGCCGGAGTTGCCGGGGTTGATGGCGGCGTCGGTCTGGATGAAGCGCTGGAACTGGCCGGCGTCGATGTTGCCTTCGCCGGGGGAGTCGATGGAGCGGTTTTTGGCGGAGACGATGCCGGCGGAGACGGTCTGGGAGAGGCCGAAGGGGCTGCCGACGGCGAGGACCCAGTCGCCGACCTGGGCGCCGTCGGAGTTGCCGAGCTTGATGGTGGGGAGGGTGGCTCCCTTGGGATCGATCTTGATGACGGCGATGTCGGTGTCCTTGTCGACGCCGACGACGGTGGCGAGGCGGCCCTGATCGGTGCTGTCGGTGGGATCGGAGGCGAGCTTTACGTAGATGTGGTCGGCTTTGTCGACGACGTGGTTGTTGGTGATGATGTAGCCGCGGGGATCGACGATGAAGCCGGAGCCGAGGGCGCGGCGGGTGCCCATCTCGGGGGACTCACCGCCACCGCCGCCACCGAAGAAGCGGTTGAGGAAGTCCTGCATGTCGTTGTTGCCGCCACCGCCGCCGCCGGGGCCGTCGTCGTCATCGCCGCCGGGAGGGTTGGGCTGCATGGGGAGGCCGCGGCGACCGCGCCGGTTGTTGTTCTGCTGCTGCTTGGGCGTGTAGTCGGTGTTGATGTTGACGACGGCGGGGCCGACCTGCTTGGCGATGGCGGAGAAGCCGTTGGAGAGGGTGACGGGGCTGGGAATGGCGAGGGGGCGCGCATCGGTGGAGTCCACGTGCTGCTGCTCTTTACCGCTGACCCTGCCGGTGATGACAGATCCAACAAGAATGCCCGCCGAGAGGACGGCGAGCAGCGCAAAGGTGGTTGAAAGGCGGCCGCTGCGCAGGCGTTCCCACAAGCTGCGCGCAGAAGATTTCGGGGTATCCATCAGATCTATTCCTCACCAGAGATTTCGCCCGGCAGGGGTACGCCGGCGAAGATCGCTTGCCGCTTAGAGAGTGTGACAGCGGCTTACCCCTCGATTAGACGCCCAATCAAGACAAACGTCGTTTGA
>DATLMQ010000139.1:0-5837 GCA_035537215.1 Acidobacteriaceae bacterium | reverse complement strand
GTCCGGGATAGGGCAGCGGGCAGGGGCGGAAGCGGCGCTGCGGGTGGGGCCGGCGGCGGGGCAGGAGGTGGGGCAGGCGGCCAGGGGGAAGAAGGTCGAGGGTGGGCTCGGGGAGGGCCGGGCCGGGGGTTCGGAGGGCGGCGTCGAGGGGAATGGGCAGGCTGGGCTGGCGGGAGGTTCGCCGGTGGGGTTCGGTGCTGGGAGTGGGGCTGGAGCCGGGAGTGGGGCCGGGGCTGGGCTTCGGACTGGGATTCGTGTTGAGGGGGAGATTTCCCGTGGGGGGACGGGGAGTGCGGAGCGCTTTGGTGACGGAACGTACCTTCCGCGGGAGCAGGGCTGGAGGCGGCAGCCGGAGGTGACCGGGGGGACGGAGTTGATGTCCTGGCCGATCCTCGGGAACACGCTGCGGCTGTACAACGTGCCGTTCGACGAGACGACGCCGCCAGCGCCGCTGCGGCGGGGCTTTCTGGCGATGGTGTTCTGCGGGATTGTGGTGGCGGTGGCGGCGGGGGTGTACCTGGGGCACTGGGCGGCGCTGGGGATCTCGCCTGCGGCGGACCAGGTGCAGGTGCGAGAGATTTCAAGCACGGCGAAGCCTGAACCTGAGGCGACACCGGCGCGGAAGGGAAAGGGCGGGGCGAAGGCGAAGGGCAGACAGGGAGCGGGGACGCTGGCCGGGCAGACGCGTCCGGGGGCGAAGGGGACGCGCGAGGCGAACGGCGGAGCCGGGCGAGGGAGCGGAGAGCGGGTGGGCGCCGGGCCAGGGGCGGGCACGGGGGCGGCCGGGGTGGGGCGGGATTCGGGGAGACAGGAGGGGAATTCGCCGACGGCGTCGCTGGGGGTGTCGCTGGGGGTGTCGGCGGGGATGATGGAGCGGCGGCTGGTGTATGCGCCGCGACCGGAGTATCCGAAGCTGGCGCGGCTGGCGCATATCGAGGGGCCGGTGGTGCTGGAGGCGGTGGTGTCGCGGGATGGAACGGTGGGGATGGCGCACGCGCTGAGCGGGCCGCAGATGCTGCGGGATGCGGCGCAAAAGGCGCTGCTGAACTGGCGCTATCTGCCGTACATGGTGGACGGGCGGCCGCGGGACGTGGCAACGATTATCGAGATGGACTTCCGGCTGGACCGAAGTGCAGACGGGGGAAACAAGTGACAGAACAGAGGCGTGATGGAGGGTGGGGACGTGGGCGCGGATAGGGATTCGAGACGGGGCGTAGAGAACGGGATATTAAAAAGGAGAGGGATGAAGGCCGTGGCGTTTTGTCTGCCGATGGTGTGTGCCGTTTGCTCGCCGGGAGCATCTTACTGCCAGAACCTCACTCCATGTCCATGATGACAGTATTCAAACTCGAAGATCTTGCGAGTCGGCACGGCTCTCATATTGAGGAGCTGCGTGAGCTCTACACGAGACGAGGGATCCCTTTCGGGGCCCCGGGTCATCTGGCCGGGTTCGCGCAACGATTGAGAACCGATAACGCGCTTCGCGAGGATATGACGTCGATGGTGCGGGCGATCCTCTATCAGGAGCGCGACGGTCTGCCACGGCTGGAGCTGCTGGAGCTGCTGGTGGTCTCGATGGGCGGGTATGGGATCGGGGCAGCCGCGGATCAGGTTCATGAGCCTGTTCGTCAGGTACTGGCGTTTGTCGACGAGGTGATCCGCTCGCGTCGGGATCAACGCGGAGGGAGAGTTGAAGGCGGGAAAGTTGAAGGTAGGGAAGTCGAAGGTCTGGGACCGGAGATGACGGAACAGAGCGCAGCGAGCCACCTGCAGAGGCAAGGCGATGAGCCGGCCGGGAGCGTTGGCGGGGATCTCGATGCGGCGGGGCTGCGCATGGGCCGGGTTGACATGCAGGCGACGGTTCTGGAGGCCGGATCGCTGAAAGTACGGCCATGCCCGGATGAGGCGATCAGCGGGGCGGAGGCGACGCTGCGCGATGACGCTGATCCAGAGGAGCCAGAGGACGAACGCGTTTATGAGACCCCGGGGTCGCGCCGAGGCGGGGACCAGCCGCCGCTGCTGTTGCCCCCGGTGCCGCGGAATCGCCTGTTTTTCGCGTTTGCCTGCTGTGCGCTTACGGTGGCGATCTCAGCGGGGTGGTTTGTCGGCCATTGGCTGATCCTGGAAAACGCACATGGGAGGGCGGACAGCCATGTCGCTGGATCCGGAGCCGCGACGGAGCCCATGCTTCAGGGTGCATCGGCTGCTGTCGCCCCGCCGGTGGAGGCAGGGTCTGCGGCGCCTTCGGGAGCGGCGGTTTCGGCTGGCGGTGTCGAGCCGGCGGGTTCTCGATCGGCTGCGTCCGAGGGCGGAGTGGGAGCCGAGACCGGAACGTCACCAGGGGCAAGCGAGACGAGCCGGGGAGCTGCGGCCGCGGACAGTTCAGCGCCGGCGCGGTCGGGCTGGCCTCGGGTGCCTTCGGAGAGTCTTCGGGTGGATACGGACTATGCTCCGGCATCTTCCCTGGCGGTCTCATCGGCGAAGATGGAGCGCCGCCTGATCTATGCGCCGACGCCGAGTTATCCCAAGCTGGCGCACCTGGCGCACATCCAGGGCCAGGTGGTGCTGCAGGCGGTGATCGGCGGGGACGGGCGGGTGCGCGCGGCGCATGCGCTGAGCGGGCCGCGGCTGTTGCGGGGAGCGGCGACCAAGGCGGTACGGAGCCGGCGGTATCTGCCGTACACCGTGAATGGGAGAAGGGCGGACGTGGCGGCGATTGTGGCGGTGGACTTCAAGCTGCCGCAGCGCGGCGGGACGGCGAAGGGAAGATGAGCGGGGGCGGGTAGTCGCAGGCTGCCGGGCTTAGAGGCCGCGGCGATTTTCGAGGGCGCGGGACATGGTGATCTCGTCGGCGTACTCGATGTCGGAGCCGGCGGGGACGCCGGTGGCGATGCGGGTGACGTGGACGGCGGGGAAGTGCCCGTGGGCCTCGTCGGCGAGGAAGCGGGCGGTGGCTTCGCCTTCGACGGTGGGGGATGTGGCGAGGATGAGCTCGGGGGGGACGGGGGTCTGCTCGGCGCTGAGGCGACCGAGGCGCGGCCAGAGGTTGGTGAGGCGGAGCTGGTCGGGGCCGATGCCGTTGACGGGCGAGAGCGTGCCGTGGAGGACGTGGTAGAGACCGTTGTAGCTGCGGGTCTTTTCGACGGCGGCGATGTTGGTGGGCTCTTCGAGGACGCAGATCTGGCGGGGGTTGCGGGTGGGGCTGGAGCAGTAGAGGCAGGGGTCGACGTCGGTGATGTTGTTGCAGACGGAGCAGAGGCGGAGCGCGGCTTTGAGGGCGCGGATGCTGTCGGCGAG
The DNA here is from genome assembly GCA_035537215.1 of Acidobacteriaceae bacterium. Lineage (GTDB taxonomy): Bacteria > Acidobacteriota > Terriglobia > Terriglobales > Acidobacteriaceae > Granulicella. Next base: position 2,540 of record DATLMQ010000139.1, on the reverse strand, counting down.
GGCGGCGGCGTCGGCGTCAGAGGAGCGCAGGATGTGGAAGGCGAAGCGCTGCGCGGTGCGCGTGCCGACGCCGGGGAGCTTGCGGAGCTCGTCGATGAGCCGCGTCATGGGAGCGGCGAAGCGGGTGGACATGGGATCAGAGGACCGGGAGCGGGGCTAGAGGCCGGGGAGGCCGAGGTTGCCGAGCATGCCGGCGGCGGAGGACTCGGCGGCCTGGTCGGCTTTGCGGCCGGCTTCGTTGACGGCGGCGACGATGAGGTCCTCGAGCATGGTGATGTCACCGGAGGCGGCGGAGGCCGCGGCGGGGGTGATGGTGAGCTTGAGGAGCTCTTTTCGGCCGTTCATGCGGACGGTGATGGCGCCGCCGCCGGCATCGGCTTCGACGATGGTCTGGGCCAGGCGCTCTTCCATCTGCTCGCGCATGGCGGTGGCCTGCGAGAGCATTTCGCTCATCTTGTCGAAGTCCATGGGGTGTGCCTCAGGTGGAGTGGGTTGGGTGGGGGTCAGTCTTTGTCGCGGAGATCGATGACGCTGGAGATCTCGGCGGAGAAGAGGCGCTTGGCTTGCTGGACGATGGGGTGATTTTCGGCGAGCTCGGAGGCGCTGCCGCTGGGGGCGGGGCGATTGGACTTCTTCGCGCCTTTGGCGGCGGGGACGCCGGGGAGCAGGGCGAGTTTGAGGGAGGGGGCGGCGTCGCGGAGGGCGGCTTTCAGCAGGCGGTCGGCTTCGGTGTTGATGGCCATGGGGAGCATGGCTTTGGAGAGCGTGGTCTGGATCTGCAGGGTGTCGCCGGCGAGGGTGAGGGTGGCGTCGTGGATGGCGTCGGAGGCGGTCTGCTGGCCTTTGACGGTGTCGAGGGCGGCGATCAAAGCGCTCTGGAGGGCGGCGAGGTCGTGCGCCGTGGTGGACGCCGGCTGGGCGGCGGGGGGAGGGGGCGGGAGCTCAGGCGCGAGGGCCAGGGCGCCGTCGGTGGAGGGGATCGCGGCGACGGGTGTCGCGGAGGGGGCGAAGTGCTGGGGGCGCTCGGGGAAGAGGACGGCGGGCGGAGGAGCGGCGATCGGTGGGGCGGAGGCGGTGGTGGGGTCGACTGTGGCTGAGGGCAGGGCGGTAGTTATGGAAGCGGCAGGGGAAGATGAGGTGGACGGAGTTGTCTCCGGTGAGGGAGCGTCGGCTGAGCCCAGCTTAGCCGACGATGAGACTGGCGGCGAAGATGGGGCACCCGGGACCGTGGCGGGTGCGGGTGGGGCCTCGCGGGGGGGGGTGACAGAGGTGGAGGCGACGGGGGTCTTGCGGGTGCGATCGGTTTCGAAGGGCGAGGCGAGAGGGGGGCGCGAAGACGCAGGGGAAGCGGCGGGCGCGCCGTGCGGGGAGGTTGCGGCGGGGGTTCCGAGCCGTCCCGGCGATGAGGCCGTGGGAGCGGGTGGGGTAGCCGGGCTCCTGGTGCTCGAGGCTGCGGGTGCGGGGAGGCTCGCCGGCGTTGTGAGGGGAGTGGGGGCAGATTTGGTGGCGCCGAGCTGGGTGAGGAGGTCTTCGACGGGGAGGAGGCGCTGGAGGTGGACGAGCTTAAGGACGCCGAGCTCGAGGTGGAAGCGGGGTTCCTGGCGGTAGCCGAGGTCGTCGAAGGTGCGGAGGAGGATGGAGAGAAAGCGCGAGAGCTCTTCTTCGGTGAAGAGGGAGGCGCTGCGGGCGGCGCGGGAGCGCTCTTCGGGGGAGATCTGGAGGAGGTCGGCGGCGAGGCCGTGGGCGGGTTCGTCGGGGTGGAGGTGGGTGATTTTGGCGACGGTGCAGTTGCGGAGGAAACGGACGAACTGGCGGGCGAGCGGCTGGGGGCCGTTGCCGGCGTCGAGGAGGCGGCCGAGGATGGCGAGGACGTCGGCGGAGTTGTTGGCGTGGACCGCGGAGAGGATCTGCTCGAAGACGGCATTGGAGACCGAGCCCATGAGCTCGCGGACCTCGTCGGCCTGGAGGACGGGGCGGCCGGCGGGATCTTCGGGTGTGGAAGGCGCGGTGGGGGCGGAGGCGATGGCCTGATCCATGATGGAGAGGGCGTCGCGCATGGAGCCGTCGCCGGCTTCGGCGAGCAAGGCGAGGGTGGCGTCGTCGGCGGAGATGTTCTCGGCTGTGGCGATGGAGCGAAGCTGGCCGATGATGTCGTCGAGCTTGACGGCGTGGAAGCTGAAGTGCTGGCAACGCGAGCGGATGGTCTGGGGGATGTCCTCGGGCTGGGTGGTGGCCATCATGAAGACGATGTGCTCGGGGGGCTCCTCGAGGGTTTTGAGGAGGGCGTTGAAGGCGGCGTCGGTGATCTGGTGCGCCTCGTCGAGGATGATGATTTTGTATTTATCGCGGGCGGGGCTGTAGCGGGCGGCGTCGCGGAGCTCGCGGATCTCGTCGATGCCGCGGTTGGTGGCAGCGTCGATTTCGATAACATCGACCGCATTGCCCTGGCGGATTTCGAGGCAGGATTCGCAGGCGTTGCAGGGCTCGGGTGTGGGGCGCTTCTCGGCGCCGATCTCCGTGCGGCAGTTGAGGGCCGAGGC
>DATLMQ010000138.1:0-2439 GCA_035537215.1 Acidobacteriaceae bacterium | reverse complement strand
CAGGCCGAGGCCGCTCCGGGTGGGGCGGCCTCGGTGTTTGTGGGGCGGGACGCGGGCGGCGGTTTAGAGGGGGTGGAAGTAGAGAAGGTCGGGGTGGGCGCAGGGTTGGCAGAGGCGTTGGTGGTCGCGGAGTTCGAAGCGGTCGAAGTTGATGCCTTCGCCGCACCGGTCGCAGGTGAGGCGCTGGCCTTTGTAGCCGGGGAATTCGCTGGGGGGGAGGGGGACGGCGACCCACTGCTCGGAGAAGAGTTCGGCGTCGGGGAGCTCGCGGTAGGAGCGCATCTGCGCCTCGTTTTTGGGGAGCGTGGGGAAGAGATCGCGGGCGCGGTCTTTGCTGGATTCGAGGGCGACGAGGCGTATGCCGCGAAAGGTGTCGGGGGCGTGGGGGAGCGGGGCGGCGAGGTCGATAAAGGTGGCGGCCATCTTGCCCCAGTCGCGGAGCTTGAGGGCGCGTTTGCCGACGCGGGCGCCGGTGACGACGGCGATGGCGTCGGTGGCGCAGCGGTCGATTTCGACGAAGACGACGGGGCGCTTGCGGTCGGGGTTGGGGGTGCCGTCGGGGAGGGTGCGGAGGCGGGGGGAGCGGATGCCGAGGCGGCGCATGGCGAGGATGGCCATGCGAACGCCGAGGATCTGGCCGGCGCAGAGATGGCCGTGGGCGAGCTCGGCTTCGTGGAGGAGGAGGTCGAGCTCGGCGAGGTCGGAGGAGACTGCGACGGGGGCGGGCGTCAGGCTCATGGCTTTGATGCTACGCCCGGGTTTTTGCGTGAAGCGTGGAGGGATGGGTCGCATCCAAGGGAGACATGACGGGATCGACGACGGCAGAGGCGAACGGGGCGTTGCAGTGGTGGCAGGCAGGGGTGATCTATCAGATCTATCCGCGGAGCTTTCAGGATACGGACGGGGATGGCGTGGGGGATCTGCGGGGGATCACGGCGCGGCTGGAGTACCTGGCCGGGATGGGGGTGAATGCGATCTGGATTTCGCCGATCTATCCGTCGCCGATGGCGGACTTCGGGTACGACGTAGCGGATTACACGGGGGTGGATCCGCTGTTCGGGACGATGGAGGATTTCGACGATCTGCTGGCGGCGGCGCATGGGCGGGGGCTGCGGGTGATTCTGGACTTTGTGCCGAATCACAGCTCGGATGTGCATGGGTGGTTTCTGGAGTCGCGGAGCTCGCGGGAGAGTGCGAAACGGGACTGGTATCTGTGGCGCGATCCGCTGCCGCCGGGGGATGACTGGAAGCCGGCGCGGGAGAGGTATCCGAACAACTGGATGTCGCACTTCGGGGGGCCGGCGTGGGAGTGGGATGAGGAGACGCAGCAGTTCTATCTGCACTCGTTCCTGAAGGAGCAGCCGGACCTGAACTGGCGGAATCCGGAGGTGCGGGCGGCAATCTACGACGCGATGCGGTTCTGGCTGGACAAGGGCGTGGATGGGTTCCGGATGGATGTGCTGTGGCTTCTGGTGAAGGATGCGGAGTTCCGGAACAATCCGCCGAATCCGGAGTATCACGGAGGGCTGCATGACTTTGCGGCGACGCTGCCGGTGTACAACTCGAACCGGCCGGAGACGCATGGGATTGTGGCGGAGATGCGGGCGGTGATGGACAGCTATGGGCCGACGCTGCCGGAGCCGGTGGACCCGGAGGTGGCGAGCGCGACGGCGATGGGGGCGAAGGCGGTGCGGTCGCATCGTGTGCTGATCGGGGAGATCTATCTTCCGCTGCCGGAGCTGGTGGAGTACTACGGGAGGCCGGAGCAGAGTGGGGCGGCGGAGATGCCTCCGCCGGAGAAGCCGGAGCTGAATGGAGCGAACCTGCCGTTCAACTTTCACCTGATTCTGACGGCGTGGAATGCGGAGGCGATCGCGAAGATCGTTACGACGTATGAGGGTCTGCTGCCGCCGGGGGCGTGGCCGAACTATGTGCTGGGCAATCACGACCAGTCGCGGCTGGCGACACGGATTGGGCCGGGGCAGGCGCGGGCGGCGGCGATGCTGCTGCTGACGCTGCGCGGGACGCCGACGATGTACTACGGGGACGAGCTGGGGATGCAGGATGTGCCGATCGCTCCGGACCAGGTGCGGGATCCGGCGGAGAAGAATGAGCCGGGCAAGGGGCGTGGGCGCGATCCGGAGCGGGCGCCGATGCTGTGGGTGAATGCGCCGCATGCGGGGTTTACGGCGCCGGAGGCGACGCCGTGGCTGCCGCTGGAGAGCGACTGGGGGACGAAGAATGCGGAGGTGCAGCGGAGGGACCGGAAGTCGATGCTGACGCTGTACCGGCAGCTGCTGGCGCTGCGCAGGCAGCATGACACGCTGCATGCGGGGGCGGTGACGGAGGTGCGGGCGGAGGGCACAGTGCTGCGGTATCGGCGGGTGGGGCTGGAGGATGGGGTGAGCACGGACTTTCAGGTGCTGCTGAACCTGGGGA
>DATLMQ010000137.1:0-5786 GCA_035537215.1 Acidobacteriaceae bacterium | reverse complement strand
TCGGCGAGCGCACCGACGTGTTTGCGGTCGCGGCCGTTGGCGCGGCGGGCCCAGTAGGGGCTGGGCCTGGCGGGGTCCGGAGTGCCGGACAGCGATGCGGCGGCGAGGGTCTGCTGAGGGTCGTCGCGCTCCCCTGCTTCTTCTTCGGCGGCATCGCTGCCATCGCCGCGCTCGCCGCCGTCGCCGTCGGGCATCCAGACGGTTTCGACGGTTTCGCCGTCGGCCAGGCGCATGAGGTAACGCTCGGTGCCATCGACGGAGCGTGCGGTCTGGACGATCTCGGGGAGGCCGATGCTCCAGCCGGCGGTCATGAGGCGCTCGCGCAGGTCGTGCGCGAGGGTGGTGATGTCTTCGACGCTGAGGACGCGCTGCTTGTAGAGGGCGTCGAAGACCTGGCGCGCGCGGAAGGGCTTCTGGCCGAGCTCGGCGAAGAGTGCGGTGAGCTCGGGCAGAGTGAGACCGAATAGAGCGTGGTCAGCCATAGGTCTAGGATATCTCTCCGGGATATCGCCTCGGGATTATGGCTTCGGGAGCTCCGGGGGCGTGACGTGAAAGAATGGAGACATGCCGGTTTCCGTTCCTGTCGCCGAGAATGCGACCCCACCCTCGACAGCCCCGCACCTGAGGGATATTCGTTCCACAAGATTGGCTAACGGTCTGCTCGTGCTGACGGAGCGGATGCCGCACCTGCGGTCGGTGTCGATGGGGCTGTGGCTGGATGCGGGCTCGCGGGATGAGACGCAGGAGACGAACGGGATCTCGCACTTCCTGGAGCACATGGTGTTCAAGGGGACGACGACGCGGACGGCGCGGCAGTTTGCGCGCGAGGTGGATGCGCTGGGCGGGAACCTGGACGCGTTTACGGGCAAGGAGACGGTGTGTTTCAGCATCAAGGTGCTGGATGAGAATATGCCGGTCGCGCTGGATCTGCTGACGGACCTGGTGCTGCATCCAAAGTTCGATCCGGAGGATATAGCGCGCGAGCAGGGCGTGATTCTGGAAGAGATCAAGATGGACGAGGATAATCCGGACTACCTGGTGCATGAGCTGTTTACGCGGAACTTCTGGCCGCAGCACCCGCTGGGGCGGCCGATCCTGGGGACGGCGAAGACGGTTTCGAGCTTTACGCACGAGCTTGTGCTCGAGGAGTATGCGACGCGGTTTACGCCGGCGAACATGGTGTTTGCGGCGGCGGGCAACCTGGATCACGAGCAGCTGCTGGAGCTGGTGGGGACGGCGTTCGCGTCGCTGCCGACGGGCGCGGGCGGGACGCTGGTGCGGGATGAAGCACCGGTAACGCAGCCGCACATTACGCTGAAGAACAAGCGGGCGCTGGAGCAGGTGCAGTTCTGCCTAGCGCTGCCAGCGCTGCCGGTGGCGCATGAGGACCGGTATGCGGCGTACCTGCTGAATTCCCTGCTGGGCGGAGGGATGAGCTCGCGGCTGTTTCAGTCGATCCGCGAGGACCGCGGGCTGGTGTATTCGATCTACTCGGAGCTGAATCCGTTCCGCGATACGGGGTCGCTGGCGATCTATGCGGGATGCGCGGTGGATCGTCCGCGCGAGGTGCTGGAGCTGACGCTGGCGGAGCTGGGCCGGATGAAGACGGAGCCCGTGCTGGAAGAGGATCTGAAGCGGGCCAAGGACCAGATCAAGGGGAACATGGTGCTGGGGCTGGAGAGCTCGTCGTCGCGGATGAACTCGCTGGCGCGGCAGCAGATGTATCACGGGCGGTTCTTTTCGGCGGAGGAGATTACGGCGGAGATCGACCGGATTACGGCGGGGGATCTGCAGCGGCTGGCGCGGGAGCTGTTCCGTCCGGAGACGCTGGCGCTGACGCTGCTGGGGAACCTGGGGACGCTCGAGGTGAATCGGGCGGACCTGGTGTGCTGAGCGAGCGCGCGGGATAGCCCAGTGGTTGCAGACCCCCGTTGATGGGGAACGTCTATACTCTGAGACTGTCAAACGGAGTTGGATGGGCCTGCGCCCCAGAGGAATCGGATCGAGATGAAGAGAGTGGATGCACGCCGCCGCGCGGAAGCGGGATTTACGCTGGTCGAGCTTCTTATCGTGATGTCAGTGATTTTGATCCTGATGACGCTGGCGATTCCGCAGATGCAGAAGGTGATCAAGCGCGGGAATGAGACCTCGGCGATCAGCTCGCTGCGGACGCTGAACCAGATGGAGGGGCAGTATGCGTCGACGTATCCGACGCATGGATTTGCGTGCTCGCTGGCGGCGCTGGGAGGAAAGGCCGGGGCGGGAACGCCGACGCCGGAGGCCGCGCAGCTGATCGCGGATGACCTGTCGAGCGGAAACAAGGCCGGGTACACGTTTACGGTGACCAACTGCGCGAAGACGACGGTGAACAACCAGGATCAGTTCAACAGCTACCAGATCAACGCGGTGCCGAACTCGGTGGGGCACTCGGGCGATCGGGGGTTCTGCACGGATGAGAACGGGCAGGTGCGCTACGACCCGAAGGGCGGGACCAACTGCACGGAGCTGCTGCAATAAGACGCGCGGGACGCTGGGCGGCGGCGGGGCTGCTGGTTTGCGTTTCGGTGGGAGCGGCGGGGCTGGATCCGAAGGCGGCGGCGCTGGACGCGAGCGCGGCGGCGCTGGCAAAGAAGGTGGATGCGCACTATAACCATCTGCGGTCGCTGCGGACGCGGTATGCGGAGCGGTACCAGGGTCTGGGGATGGACCGGACCGAGACGGGGACGCTGACACTGCAGAAGCCCGGGCGCATGCGCTGGGCGTACGATGCGCCCGCGGGCAAGGTGTTTCTGCTGGACGGGAAGAAGGCGATCTCGTACACACCGGGAGATGCGCAGGCGACGCGGTTTCCGGAGAAGACACTGAACGATCTGCGGTCGCCACTGCGGTTTCTGCTGGGGCATACGGAGCTGGCGAAGGAGCTGCAACACCTGAGCCTGACGGTGGTGAAGCTGGGCGAAGGGACCGGGTATACGCTGTGGGGCGCGCCCGCCGGGATGCAGCAGAGGGTACGGTCGCTGGCGCTGACGGTGGATGCGGAAGGGACGATCCACGTGCTGCGCATCGAGGAGACGGACGGCGCGACGACGACGTTCACGTTCACGGAGATGAAGGAGAACGTGCCGACGAGCGGGGCGGATTTCGAGTTTGTGCCGCCGGCGGGAGTGACGGTGGTGGATGGGGCCGCGCCTGTCTAGACTCCGGCGACGCGCTGGGCTCCACGCGAGGCTGGGCTCCGCTGCGCTAGACTCACGCGACGCGGGTGGCGCTGCTCCAGGTCCGCGCCGTGTCGGAGGCAGGCTGGCTGCAGGCTGGGTGGCTAGACGGTGACGTGTCCGGAGGTGCCTACGGAGACGGAGCCGCCGGTGGCGGCGGCGGCGAGGTACTTGGCGTAGAAGAGGACCTTGCTTCCCGAGGCTTCCCAGAAGTCGCCTTCGAGGACGTCGACGCGCAGGACGGCGATGTCAGGGTCGTCTTCGCCCTGCGGGAACCAGGCCTTGTACATGGCGTTCCAGAGCTCGTGGACGCGGGCGCGGTCGCGGGTGACGGTACCGCGGCCTTTGAGGGTGATGTATTTCGAGTTTCCGGGATCGCTGAAGGTGAGGGTGATGTGGCGATCGCCTTCAAGCTCGGTGACCTTCTCGGAGCTGGCGCGGGTGAGGAACCAGAGGGAGCCTTCGAAGGGCGTGTCCTGTACGGCCATGGGGCGCGCGTCCATGGAGCCGTCGGGGGCGACGGTGACCATCATGGCGATGTGGATTCCTTTGACGAGCTCGGCGATCTTCTTCTGCCCCTCGGGTCCGGTCAGCTCCTTGTAGTCCTTCGCGTGGGGGTGCTTCTTTTCGCTCATGAGTAGCTCCTCTCCGTGCTTGGATGCGCCGGGGCGGCGGGCTGGCAGGGTGCCGGGAGCGCTTCTTTTCCACGGCGGCGGAGCCGTGTACCGTTACAGGATGCGTTCTTTTCTGCTTCCCGGAATGCTTGCCTTCGCGATGGCGAGCTCAGCGCAACAGCCTGCGTCTGCCCCTCACCTGATACCGATACCGCGGGAGCTTTCCCCCAAGGGAGACCAGGCCGTGACGGGGGTGACGGTGGAGTGCGTCTCGTGCGGACCGGAGGACCAGTTCGGGGCGGACGATCTGCGGGATGCGCTGGCGGAGCGCGGCGTGCCGGCGGGCGGCGGGCTGCGGATTGTGATGCAGCGGCTGGCCCAGCACCCGGATCCGAGCTTCACGGAGGCGATGAAGCCGGAGGGGTACACCATCGTTTCGAAGCCCGGGGTGCTGACGCTGACGGGCGCGAGCGCGGCGGGGCTGTTCTATGCCGCGCAGACGGCCAAGCAGATGATCGAGCGGCAGATCAACGGCGGTCTGGTGCTGCATGCGGCGGACATCCATGACTGGCCGGCGATGAAGTATCGCGGGCTGCATGACGACCTGTCGCGCGGGCCGGTGGATACGCTGGAGTTTCAGAAGAAGATTGTGCGGACGCTGGCGGCGTACAAGGACAACCTGTACTCGCCGTACTTCGAGCACACGCAGCAGTATGCGTCCAATCCCCTGCCCGCGCCTCCGGGAGGAAGCATGTCGGCGGCGGATGCGCGGGAGCTGGTGGCGTATGCGGCGAAGTATCACGTGATGGTGGTGCCGGAGCAGGAGGCGTTCGGGCATCTGCACCACGACCTGGTGTACGAGCAGTACCAGGCGCTGGCGGAGACGCCGCATGGAGCGGTGCTGGCACCGGGACAGCCGGGATCGACGCAGGTGATCAAGCAGATGTTTACGGAGCTGGCGGCGCTGTACCCGTCGCCGTTTCTGCACATCGGCGCGGATGAGACGGTGGATCTCGGAGTGGGGCAGACGAAGGCGGCGGTGGAGGCGCAGGGGCTGGGAGCGGTGTACCTGAACTTCATGCAGCAGATCGAAACGACGCTGCGGCCGCTGAACCGGAGGCTGCTGTTCTGGGGCGATATTGCGGAGCACTCGCCGGATCTGCTGAAGGCGATGCCCGCGGAGTTCAAGCGCAATACGATTGCGTTGGCGTGGCAGTACAACCCGAATCCGAACGGGTTTGGGAGGTACCTGAAGCCGTTCACGGAGGCCGGGTTCGAGACATGGGTGGCGCCGGGGATCAACAACTGGTCGCGGATTTACCCGAACAACAACAATGCGCTGCAGAACATTCAGCAGTTCACGCGGGACGGCCAGAAGATCGGCGCGACGGGGCAGCTGAATACGATCTGGTACGACGACGGAGAGGCGCTGGCGGCGAACAACTGGTTCGGGATCGTGTTCGGCTGCGCGGCGGCATGGCAGCCGGGGGAGAGCTCGATTGGGCAGTACCAGAGCAGCTATGGAGCGGTGTTCCATGGCGACCTGACGGGCAAGCTCGACCTGGCGCAGCAGGAGCTGATGACGGCGCACGACCTGCTGCGGTTTACGGCAAAGGTGGGCGATGGAGGCAATGGGCTGTTCTGGATGGATCCGTGGAGCAAGGATGGGCAGCAGTATGCGGAGAAGATCCGGCCGTATACGCACGACCTGCGGATCCACGCGGAGCATGCGATGCAGCTGATTGCGGAGGCGCGGGCGGCGTATCCGGCGGCGACGTCGAAGCCGGTGGTGTATTCGCGGACCGAACAGCTTCCATCGAATCCGACGACGCTGCGGGAGGCGGACGCGATCGATGCGCTGGAGCTGGGGGCGCGGCGGTTCGACTTTATCGGGTTGAAGTTTCAGCTGGCCGATGAGATGGCGCAGGGATACGCACGGGCGCAGGCGGATGCGACG
>DATLMQ010000136.1:0-2676 GCA_035537215.1 Acidobacteriaceae bacterium | reverse complement strand
GCACCGCGTCGAGGCAGAACTCGGCCTCCAGCGTGATCGACAGCCGCCAGGCCAGCACCCGTCGGCTAAACCAATCCAGCACCGCGGCCAGATAGACGAAGCCGCGTGCCATCGGGTTCGGGGTACTGCCCCGAACAGGGGTGAGTAGGCGGGAGGAGTTGCACCTCCGGCCTCTCTCAGAACCGGACGTGAACCTCTCGGCTCATCCGGCTCCCATCATCCAGTCTACGACTGATACCCCAGCGACCAATGAACGAACTCACCCGGCTGCCTTTGCGCCATCTGCCTGAGCATGTCGGCAGCCCGCGTCTTGTGGCCTGCCACCCGCTTGTGCTTGCGCATCAGCCACCGGATCAGGAACAGGTTCATGTTCCGCCACACCGGTTTGAGCGCCGACCCGTGGAAGTGGCCGTAGTATTGTTGCCACCCCTTCAAGATCGGTGCGAACATGGCCGATAAATCGGCCAGGCTCTTGTCGCTCTTCAGTTGGAGGTGCCATCCCCTGATCGTCTGCCGCATGGCCTTGAGGGCGTCGCGGCTGACGGCCGGGGAGAAGTTCACGTAGACCCGGCCATACTTGTCCACCGCCTTGCGGGGGCGGAACGTGTAGCCGAGGAACGTGAACTGGATGTCGGGGTGATCCCCGGTCCGATTGATGTCCTTGCAGTACACAAGCCGTGTCTTGCTCGGATGCAGTTCGAGTTTGCATGCCTGGAACCGCTCCCGGATGCGATCAAGCACATACTCCGCCTGTCGCTTGCTCTTGCAGTGTAGCACCGCATCGTCGGCATACCGGACGCCGGGCAGGTGGTGCTCCACCCACAGATCAAACGCATAGTGCAGGAAGAGATTGGCCAGGAGCGGCGACACGACCCCACCTTGCGGTGTGCCCTTGTCGCGTTCCATGATCTGCCCGTCCATGGTCTGCATTGGCGCTTTCAGCCAGCGGTCCACGTAGAGCAGGATCCAGCGCTCCTGGCAGTGCTTGCGAAGAGCCTTCATCAGGAGGTCATGATCGAGATTGTCGAACAGGCCCCGGATGTCGAACTCCACCACCCAGTCATGGTCCCAGCACCGACGTCTGGTCACGGCAATCGCGCCAAGCGCCGATTTTCCCGGACGATAGCCGTAGGAATCCTCGCGGAAGATCGGATCAAGGTGTGGCTCTAGCCACATCTTCACCGCCGTCTGCGCAACCCTGTCGGCAACCGTCGGAATGCCCAGTATCCGGACGCCACCTGCCTTCTTCGGGATCGGCACGGCCTTGACCGGCGGCGGAAAGTAACTACCGGAGCACATGCGATTCCAGATCAGGTACAGGTTGTCGCCCAGCTTCCGCTCGAATTGCTCGATCGTCTGGGTGTCGATCCCCGCGGCCCCCTGGTTGGCTTTCACACGTAACCAGGCTTCCCAGATCAAGGCCTTGGGAATGTCGTGAGGCTTGCAGGTCATGCAGGATTCCTCCTGGTTGCCCAGTTGATCCCGCCTGCCTGCCGGATGACGCCGTCCCTTCGCTCCACCGCCATTACAGCGGTCTCGACGCTACTACGAACGGCTCCGTCCCTTGGTGGCGCATCGCTATTGTCGGCCTCGCCTTGTGGGCTTGTGCCTTTCGCTTGCCATCGCCACCGAAGGTTCCCGCAGTTCAACGTAAGAGCCTGAAACAGGATCGCGCTGCCTCTATGCCGGACGCCGCCTGGCCCGTAAGCAGGTATCGGCCAGACTGATCCCGGCGCAACACCACTCACCGGTTTCGACGTCATCTGAGCACTTTCGACACTTGAACGGCAGTTCACGGATGTTCGCCTTCCTGTCTCCCACCTGACGCCTCGCGGCGCCTTTTCCGTAACGCTCACGACCCGGGCTTTTGACCCACGCCGCTTACGGTGGTTTGCAACCTGCTCCTGCAAGCCGATTGCGGGGGGCCGTCCCCCATCTCTCACGCCGCTTGCTGCGGCACACTGATGTCCATCGCCCAGACCTGATTTGGGCGATCGATCACCAGGTCGCGCAGCAAATACGGGTAGATCTTGTGCCCCGGCGCGGGCTTGGACGTATTCGGCCGGCGATACAGCGCCTCGATCCCCATCCGCCGCATCAGCGTCGCCACCGCAACCCGGCCGATCACCACGCCCTCGGCGCGCAGCAGGTCACGCAGCATCCGGCTGCCCGCAAAGGGGTGCTCCAGGTGCAGTGCATCGATCCGATGCATGATCGCCAGCCGGGCCGGCGGCACCGGCCGAGGCAGGAAGTAGACGCTGCTCCGGCTCACCTGCAGCAGTGCGGCCTGCCGAACCACAGGCAACTCGTGTGCACGGTCGATCATCGCTTGGCGCTCAGCAGGCCGGCCGTGCTGAGCGCGCCGGACAAAAAATCCTTCTCCAGCGTCAGCTCCCCGATCTTGGCCTGCAGCAGTTTCAGGTCGACCGGCGGCGTGACCTCCGACGCCGCGGCGCCAGGACCGAAGACGCCGGCCGCTCCCTCCCGCAGCTGGGCCTTCCAGGCGGTGATCTGGTGCGGATGGACATCGAAGAGCTTGGCCAACTCGGCCAGCGTCTTCTCACCCTTGATCGCCGCCAGCGCCACCTTCGCCTTGAAGCCAGGGCTGTGCGTCCGTCGTGCTCGTTTCGTCATTCTTGCTCCTGATCTGCGGCACCTTCGCCGCTGTCAGGCAGA
>DATLMQ010000135.1:0-3774 GCA_035537215.1 Acidobacteriaceae bacterium | reverse complement strand
ACAGCCTCTTCGGCATCGCCACCACCTTCGACGCCCCGCTCCCCGGCGCCTCCTCCCTCCGGCTCGACCTCGACGCGGCCTCCTTCGCCGACGCCACCCGCGTCGCCGCCAAGCTCACCCACACCTTCGCCGTCCCCCTCCAGCCCCACACCGCCCTCATCGCCCCCGACACCCAGGACAACCGCGACCGCCTCCAGCCTCAGATCGAAGAGACCGTCTACATGCCCGGCATCCCCACCGAGAGCATGACCGAGATGGCCAACCTCGCCCGCAACATCTTCGACCTCAAGTCCGTCACCGCCGGCAACGCCAGCGGCAGCCTCGTCCTCCGCGGCGACCGCCAGAGCCTCAACGTCCTCAACGCCACCTACGCCGACATGCTCACCGGCGGCTCCGACGTCCTCCTCGACGTCAACCTCTACGAGATCGACCGCTCCAACACCCGCAACATCGGCCTCCAGCTCCCCTCCTCCGCCGGCATCTTCTCCATCACCGCCGAAGCCCAGCAGCTCGTCAGCGCCAACCAGACCGTCATCAACCAGGCCATCGCCGCCGGCCTCATCAAGACCACCGGCAACTCCCTCACCGACCTCATCACCGAAGTCGGCTTCCTCATCGCCTCCGGCACCGTCAGCGTCTCCCAGTACACCAACCTCCTCGGCATCTTCGGCAACGGCCTCTCCCTCGCCGGCCTCTACGTCGGCTCCGGCTCCACCATCAACCTCCTGCTCAACTCCTCCGACGTCCGCATCCTCGACGCCGTGCAGATCCGCTCCGGCGATCGCCAGGCCGCCACCTTCCGCGCCGGCAGCCGCTACCCCATCACCACCTCCACCTACACCACCGGCGGTGCCAGCGCCCTTGCCGCGGCCGCGGCCGGCCTCAACATCGGCGGCTCCAGCGTCAGCTCTCTCCTCCAGCAATACCTCGGCTCCTCCTCGGTCACCGTTCCGCAGATCCAGTTCGAAGACCTCGGCCTCACCCTCAAGACCACCCCCCAGGTCCTCCACGGCGGCTCCGTCAAGCTCCAGCTCGACTTCAAGATCGAGTCCCTCGGCGCCACCTCCCTCAACGGCATCCCCGTCCTCAACAGCCGTCAGCTCACCTCCGGCATCACCATCCCCGCCGGCGAAACCGCCCTCATCGTCAGCCAGGTCTCCAGCTCCGAAAGCCGCACCATCCAGGGCATCCCCGGGCTCGGCGACCTCCCCGGCTTCGGCGGCACCACCAACAGCAACGTCGTCAAGGACGTCGGCGAGCTGCTCATCACCATCACCCCCCACATCGTCCGCGAAGGCAACCTCCGCATCGCCAGCCGCGCTCTCTCCGTCCCGCACAGCAACACCCCCGGCATGGGCCCCGTCCCGGAGCAACAGCTCCAGCCGCCACCACCCGCTCCCGGAACTCCCCCGCCGCCCGGCACGCCCGGAGCTCCCCAGCCACCCGGCACGCCGGCTCCCGGGACCGCACCCACCACCCCGATCGGCACCCCCGTCAACCCCGGCGCCACACCGCTCAACCCATCTCCCACAACCCCAGCCCCCGGCACCTCTCCGCAGCCCTAGGCGCTGGTCTGCCTCCGCCGCTGCGCTCCCGCTCTCATTCCTTTTTGCTTGTCATTCCCGAAAGGAATCCGCGTCTGCAGTTGCCGTTGCCGCTGCTGTTGCCCTTGCCTTTCTTTCTGTCATTCCGAGCGCAGCGAGGAACCTGCTGTCGCTCCACCGCCACCGCCAGGGCGGAGCCCACACTCCCCCACACATCCCACTCCCCACTCAAACACCGTCCCCACCACTTCCGATTGAAATCCCCTCGCCCCTTGGCTATACTCGTTCTTGGCAGGGCGGGAGTAGCTCAGTGGTAGAGTGCTTCCTTGCCAAGGAAGATGTCGCCGGTTCGACCCCGGTCTCCCGCTCCAACAGCACCCTCCCTCTGCGGTAACACTCCTAGAATTCAGCAGTGTGTTCCGGCAAGCGCGAGGCGGGCCGTGTGGCCGATGGCGCGGTACCCAAGTGGTAAGGGAGAGGTCTGCAAAACCTTTATGCGTCGGTTCGATCCCGACCCGCGCCTCCACTTTCCCTCCTAAATCAAGGTAACGTGACCCCGCACCCGCTGCGTCGCCCGGCTGCGCCCTGCCCTGTCCGATATCCGCACAAAATCGCAGTTCCTCGGTTTCCTCCCTCCCTCCGCTGCCATCTACAACTTCAGTGTCACGTCCATAACTCCCCTCTTTCCTGAAAGTTCCCATTTGTCGCGGCAATCTGATCTTTCGAGGGAGTGCCAGCCAAGATAACTCCAAATATGGTTGCTCACATAAACACAATCAGTGGGTCAAAGGGACAGAACTTCGGCTCACGAGTCTACGAAACGCTATACTTTAGTAACCTTTCGCCTGTTCGCTGACGGGGGCGTCTTCTTCCGTTTCGCCTCCTGACAGGTTTGCCGCACTCCTGCCCGATGGCATTCGCCGGCTTCGATCCGCCGGCAATGTAGCTCAATCCCATCTCCTTTTTGAGGTATCTCAGCCGCATGCGCATCGCATCTGTAGCAACCGCTTATCCCCCCTACCGCTATCCTCAGTCCGTGATCACTGAATCGCTCAAGGGCATGTGGCAGCATCGTCCTTCCGAGGCGCGGCTTATGGATCGTCTTCATTCCAACTGTGGCGTCGAATACCGCCACCTCCTGTTCCCCATTGACAGCTACGGTCGCTTCTCAGGCTTCGAGGAAACCAACGATGCCTGGATCGAAGGAGCCACCAGACTCGGTCAGGAAGCCATCAACACAGCCCTGGATCGCGCGGGCCTCACCACCTCGGACATCTCGGCCATCTTCTTCGCGTCCACTACCGGTCTCGCCACTCCGAGCATCGACGCCCGGCTCACCAACCTCATGAACTTCCCCACCAAGATCAAACGCACCCCGATCTTCGGTCTGGGTTGCGTAGCCGGTGCCGCTGGCATCGCCCGCGCCGCCGACTACGTCCGCGCCTACCCCAAGCAGTACGCCATCCTCCTCGCCGTCGAGCTCTGCTCGCTCACCTGGCAGGATGCCGACGACTCCATGGGCAACCTCGTAGCCTCGGGCCTCTTCGGTGACGGTGCCGGCGTCGTCATCCTCGCCGGCGATGAAACTCCCCACGGACGGAAGTCTCCGACCGCCGAGGATCCCTGCCCTCGCGTCCTCGACACCCGTTCCGTCCTCTACCCTGATACCGAGCACCTCGTCGGCTGGAAGTTCAAGGACAGCGGCTTCAACGTCGTCCTTTCCGCCGAAATCCCGGAGCTCGTCAACAAGTACCTCCGCGAAAACGTCGACGAGTTCCTCTCCGAAAACGACCTCTCGGTCCAGGAAATCGTTAGCTTCATCTTCCACACCGGCGGTCCCAAGGTCCTCGAAGCCGTGGAGAAGAGCCTCAGCCTTCCCCCCAACGCCCTCGCCGCCTCCTGGGATAGCCTCCGTAACGTCGGAAACCTGTCCTCCGCGTCCGTCATCTCGGTCATGGAAGACTTCCTCATGAACTCTCCCGGCGACCCCGGCTCCCACAGCGTGCTCGCCGCCATGGGCCCCGCATTCTGCTCCGAGTTCGTTCTCCTCCAGTGGTAACTCCGCCTTCCAGGCGGTGGGCCCCTATCCTGTAACCTCTTTCCCGGGAGTGCCTCTTTGAAGCGCTCCCAGCTCGATCCACTGTTCGGCTCCTTGGTGCTCTCCCACAGCCCTCGCGCTGTGTTCCGATTCAGCAGAAAGGCGGCGACCCCCTCTCGAGGGATCGCCGCC
>DATLMQ010000134.1:0-5932 GCA_035537215.1 Acidobacteriaceae bacterium | reverse complement strand
GTTTGCGGCGGGCGAGACGGTGCCTGTGCAGTATCGTGCGGCGGACGGGCGTGATGCGGAGATTGCGACGACCGGCCGTGTGTATCGGATGGCGGTTGTGCTGGGGGCTCTCGGGACGGCGCTGTTCGACCTTGGAGCGGTGTTCTGGGCGTTCCGGAGATACCGGGAGACATACGGACGAACGCAGCGAGCTCAGCCGCGGCGGGGTGGCTGGGGACGGAGAGGCTAGAGCTTGAGCAGAAGCAGGGGCAAGAGGGCGCCGGTGATCAACGCGGCGGTCACGAGGGACTTGTTGCGGGCGTACTTGTAGGACATGAAGAGGCCGGTGAGGACGGAGGTGAAGAGTCCAAGCGAGACGGCCAGAAAGAAGAGCTTCATGGGGAGATGCTGCTTCTGTTTGCCGGCGAGGGTGACGGGAGGCAGGGCGGGGGTGGGAGGCTTGGCGGCTGCCGGGGCTGGGGGGCGGGCGCCCTCAGGCTGAGCCGGACGTTTAGGGAATTCGGTGGTCTGCTTTTTGTGCAGCTGGCCGAGCTCGGCGAGAAGGGCCGGAGCTTTGTAGTCGGTGCCCGCTGCTTCATGCAGCGAGAGCGTCTGGATGGCGCCGGTGATCGCGAAAAACAGGAGAGCCGGTGCGATGAAGACGCCGAAGTAGAGGTGGATTGTGCGGACGAGCCGAAGGAGGGAGGCGGAATTAGACATGTGTTGGGCGCAGTGTATCTGGAGTGTGTAGACGGCATCGAGGCCAGAGCGTTGACGTGCGATATCCAGCAGCGAACGGCTAGGTGGAGGTGTGGAGCAGCTCCCAGATGCGGGCCAGGTGGTGGTCGTCATGTTCGGCGACAAAGAAGAGGTGGTCGACAAGGCGCATGGGGGTCTTGAGGCGGGGGTGCGGGATGGAGTGAGCGAAGAGGGAAGGGTCCATGCCGTGGACGCGGTGGAGGAGCTCTGACCGGGCGGCGCGGAAGCCGGCGAGGATGGATTCGAGAGGATGAGCGTTGTGGTTGGCTTCGTGGGAGCGGCGGTTGGCGAGGTCGGTGGGCGTGAGCTGGATGGCGCCGGTGACGTAGTCGCCGACGCGGGCGAGCCAGAGAGGCTCGAGGTCGAGGAGGTGGCCGGCGTTCTCCTGCGGGGACCATGTGGCGTCGAGCTTGCGGACGAGGAGGCTGTGGGGCTGGCCGCGGAGCGCCTCTTCGAGGCGGGCGGGGGTGCCGCGGAGCCGGGCGAGGAGGTTGGGAAGCAGAGCGACGGGAAAGGTGAACTCGAAGCTGCGATCAAACCACACCGGGACCTGGCTCATGCGGCACACTCCTTCGATCCGCAGCATACATGGGCGATCCGTTACCCTGAAGCAGACCACTTCTGACCGCGCCCATGTTGCTGCAGGGGCGAGGCATGATATGAGGACCCATGGCTGCATTGATCGACGCAATCGACGTCAAGAGAAAGATGTTTGTGGAGCTGGAGAATGCTCCGTTCCAGTGCCTTGATTCGGATATCTCCACACCGACGGCTCGCGGGGGCCAGACGCTGGTGCGCCTGAAGCTCCGCAATATGATCACGTCGGCGGTGTTCGACAAGACCTTCAAGGCGGGCGACAAGTTCCGCGAGCCGGACCTGCAGACGTCGCCGGCCTCCTATCTGTATTCAGATAACGACGGGTCGTATTTTCTGGACCAGGACACGTTTGAGACGCTGACCCTGAGCGAGAGGATTGTGGGAGATGCGCTGGACCTGATGTCGGAGGGGCTGATTGTGCAGATCAATAAGTACAACGGCAATCCGATCGGGCTGGAGCTTCCGATGCAGGTGGAGCTGGCGATCAGCTACACGGAGCCCGCGGTGCGCGGAGATACCTCGAGCGGAAGCGTGACCAAGGCGGCGAAGCTGGAGACCGGAGCAGAGATCCGTGTGCCCCTGTTCGTGAAAGAAGGCGAGCGGGTGAAGGTGAATACGGAGACACGGGAGTTCGCGGGCCGGGCCTAGATCTGCCGCGCGGCATAAGGTCTGCGTGCGGGCGGAGCTCTTAAGGCTGAATCCGAAGATAGAGCGGACCTGTGAGGTGCGGCTCGGGGTAGGCTTCGGGATAAGCTCCGGGATAAGCTCTGGGAGCGGTGCCAGCGTGCGATCACTCCACCTCGGAGCCTGCCCGCCTGCCTTCTGAGGGTTACGACAGGCTCTCACCGAGGTGGCAAGAGCGGGTGGGCCTTCAGCTTTTAGCGTGGCGAAAGGCTGCATCTATCCCGACGCCAACGTTGCTGTCGGCGCTCGCCCCCTCCTTGCTGCGATACCTTTCAAAGGTGGGTGATGTGACACAAACACCGGCACAGACAACGCGCTTCTACCGGACGCTGTACTTCCGAGTGCTCGTCGGCATCGTGGCGGGCGTGGTGGTCGGGCTGGCGTTTCCGAGAGAAGCGGTGCAACTCAAGCCGCTGGGCGACGTGTTCATCAAGCTGATCCGGATGATGATCGCACCGGTGATCTTCTTCAGCGTGGTGGTGGGGATAGCGAACGCGGGGAGCACGCGCAAGCTGGGGCGGGTGGGCCTGAAGGCTCTGCTCTACTTTGAGGTGGTGACCACGCTGGCGCTCCTGATCGGACTGGGCGTCGCGCTGCTTGTTCAACCCGGGCGGGGTCTGAACGCGAGCCGTTCGACGCTGGATCCGTCGCTTGCGCAGTATGTCGCCGATGGGAAGCATCTTGGGGCGGTCGACTTCCTCACCAACATCGTTCCGGATAGCTTTTTCGGCGCCTTCGCAAAGGGCGAGGTGCTGCAGGTTCTGCTGCTGGCGATACTGTGCGGGATCGCCCTGGTGACGCTGGATCGGGACCGGCATCTTGTTCAGCTCGCTGAGTCTATCTCGCGGCTGTTCTTCAAGGTGATCGCGTACATCATGGAAGCGGCGCCGGTGGGGGCTTTCGGGGCGATGGCTTTCACGATTGGGAAGTTCGGGGTCGGGACTCTCTTCTCGCTGGGCAAGCTTCTGCTTTGCGTTTATCTCACCTCGTTTGGATTTATCGCGCTGGTGCTGGGTGTGATCTGCCTGACCCAGGGTGTCAGCCTCTGGAAGTTCCTGAAGTACATCCGGGAAGAGATCGTGATCGCCCTGGGAACATCGTCTTCGGAGTCGGTTCTTCCGCGGCTGATGGTGAAGATGGAGCAGCTTGGCTGTTCCAAGTCTGTGGTGGGCCTGGTGGTTCCGGCGGGTTACTCGTTCAACCTGGATGGCACGTCCATCTACCTGACGATCGCGGCGTTGTTCATTGCGCAGGCTACGAACACGCATCTCAGCGTGCGGGAGACGGGGTTCGTGCTGCTGGTCCTGATGTTGAACTCGAAGGGTTCGGCGGCGGTTACGGGCGGCGGGTTTATCACGCTGGCGGCCACGCTGTCGGCGCTCGGCACGATTCCTGTCGCGGGACTCACGCTGCTACTTGGAGTGGATCGGTTCATGTCGGAGATGCGGACGGTTACCAACCTGATCGGAAACGGTGTGGCCGCCATTGTCATCGCCCGTTGGGAAAACGAGTTCGACGCTGTGCAGGCAGAGCGTGAATTGAATAAGAAGCATGCGCTCGCAGAAGCCGAGTTGGCGGAAGAGGGTTCGGCCGTGGTTTAGTCCGGAACCGGAATGTCTCTGCTTACAAATCCTGTGCCGAAGCTATGCACGTCCGTGTATCGTTAGCACCTGTTTCCGTTCCCGGCAACTACTTCGCGCTGATGTCAGATTTTTTCACTGCAGACTGCGGAGCTGGAGCGCACAAGGTATCGGCGGGGACCGAAGCCCGAATCTCAACCTGGAGTGCACGATGAAGCTGCTGCCCCTCACCTTGTTCGCGACCGTATTGTTTGCACCCTCTCACCTGCCGGCGCAGAGCGCGAGTCCCTCCGATGGTGGTGTGAAGGTCTGGCCAAAGGGGGTTCCTCCCGAGGGCATCACGCACAAGGAGAACTTCGGCAATCACATCCTCTCTATCTCTCACCGCACATCCAACGGCCGGGTAGAGGTCCATCAGAAGATAGTGGACGTGCTGGTGATTCAGAGCGGCGAGGCGGACCTGGTGACGGGAGGAGAGGTTGTGGAGCCGGTGAGTGCCGGTGAGAACGAGATGCTCGGAAGCTCGATCCGCGGGGGGGTGCGCCGCCACATCGGTGTGGGCGATGTCCTGCATATTCCGGCCGGAGTGCCGCACCAGTTTTTCATCGCTCCGGGAACGCAGATCACGTATCTGGTGGTGAAGGTGTCGACTTCGGGGTCGGGGCAATAGGCTGTACGGCGCTGATGAGCCGAAGCAGCGTGGGCGCCGACGATGGTTTAGAGCAGGCTGCGAATACTACCGCCGTCGATTCCCCAGACAGAGGAGCTGACGAAGGATGCGAGATCGCTGGCGAGAAAGACGATGACGTTGGCTACTTCCTCCGGCTCGCCGAGCCGCTCAAGGGGAAGCTGGCGCAGCTTCATCTCATGGTCTACGGCCTGACGGGGCGGAAGATCGTGCAGGGAGCTGAGAGCATCCGCGAATCCTCCGGGGCGAGACCAGAAGGGGGTCCAGATCGGGCCCGGAGCAACCGCATTCACGCGGATCTTCGGTCCCTCGGAGCGGGCCAGGCTTTTGGTTAGCGCGATCAGTGCAGCTTTGAGTGCGCCATAGTCAGCGGGTGCTGCCTCGGGTTGCCGGCCTAGGTCGGAGGTGTTGTTGATGATCACGGCTTTGTCGCGCTCCCGGAGCGCAGGAAGGAGCTTCCGGGTAACTCGGACCGCGCTCATGAAATTTACCTGGAAGGTGCGCTCCCAGTGCTCATCGGAGAGTTCCATGAACGGCTTGGGATCAGCAAATCCCACATTGTTCACGAGGATGTCGAGGCCGCCGGGAAGCCTGGCGAGGACCGCGTCTATGCTGCCTTCGACACCGGATAACGTGCTGAGATCCCCCGTAACGTGAATGGGTGCGGCTCCGGCGTGGGCAACGAGTTCGGCCGCGTTCCTGAGCTCGGCCTCATCGTTATCGATCATGACGACGTGCGCACCCTCTTTTGCGAAGGCGATCGCGGTGGCTTTCCCGATGCCGCTTGCTGCTCCGGTGATGAGTACGGTCTTCCGGGCTAGTCCAGTTTGCATGCTGCAGTCTCCTCTTCGGGCACTTGTCGGTCACAATCACGGTTCGCTGGACTGTTTCCGCCATATCGTCCTGCAAAGGCCGACGGCGGTGCGCCAGCAAGCGGCAACACCTCTGGTCAAGCGGTTCTTCCCGGAAGGCGATTCCCTGCGTGCTTAATGTGTCCTATACCAGTTATGCCACACGAGTGACCAGAGCCTGTTGAACGTTTGTCCAAGGCTGTGCGCTTTGGGCTCCTGGAAGATCCCATTCATTGGTGAGGGAGTTGTGCGGCTAAGGAGTTCGCTTCTTTAAAGGCGGGGTCGGTCTTGGATTGGCTCGCACGTAGTCCGATCGAGAGCGGGTTCTGTGTCCAGGCCGGACCCAGAGAGGTCATCGTCTCAGACGTACTGCTCTTATCCGACCGTCGAGGTTGCCGCAGGTTCGGCGGCCGCTCCCCTGCGTCGGGAGCGGCTCGCCGGGGTATTCAGTCGGTCGCCGTTACGATTTCGGTCCTTGCGTCAGAGCGAAGTGGCCGTTCTGATCGTCCGTGGCTTGCATGATGCGCGAACCTCCGGGTACGTCCATGGGGGGCATCACTACTTTGCCACCCGCATCGATCACGCGTTTCTGCGCGGCCTCTATGTCGTCAACGATGAAATAGAACTGCCAGTGCGGCGGAATATCTTCGGGCATGCCGGGAGCCTTGCGGTTCATCATTCCGCCGGTATACAGGGGCTGGTCGGTGCGGAAGGTTTGATAGCTGCCCATGCTGCCCATGTCATGCGCGTAGTCCTTGTGCCAGCCGTAATGCCTGGAGTAGTACTCGAAGGCC
>DATLMQ010000133.1:0-2494 GCA_035537215.1 Acidobacteriaceae bacterium | reverse complement strand
CCACCGTCACGGTCACCCCCGCCAACGGCTACACCGGCACCATCGCCTGGACCGTCCTTCCCAGCGCCACCGTGGTTACGGGCCCCACGTCCTCGCAATCCATCGCCTGCTACAGCATCCCGAACACCACCGTCACCGGAGCCGGTCCGGTGCCCGTCACCCTCACCATCACGACCGGAGCCACCGCCTGCGCGACAGGCGCCAACCCCCTGATCGTCCCCGGTACCCTCTCCACTCACCTGCATCCGCTCCCGGGACTCTCGCCCGGCTCCCCAGCCGGCACCGCCCTCGCGAGCTCGTCCTCGTCCCCCACAGCTCCTCAGGGCCGCGCCGCCGGAAGCGACGCCACCCGCCGCTCCCCGCTCCAACCCGCCCCCGCGGCCCTCGCTGGTCTCGGCCTCGCAACCCTCGCTCTCGCGGCCCGCCGCCGCTCCCGCCGTCTTCCCGCCCTGCTCGCCCTGGCCCTCTTTGCCAGCCTCGGGCTCGGCCTCTCCGGCTGCAGCAGCGGCATCACTCCCATCACCAAGGGCGGCGGCAGCTCCAACACCAATACGCCCACCACCACCAACTACACCGTCACGGTCCTCGGCACCGACACCAGCAACAGCGCCATTACCGCCAAAACTACCTTCTCCCTCACCCTGAACCAGCAATAAACCCGCTCCGCCCAAACACCACCAGCCCCGGTGCTCTCCAGCCCGGGGCTTCGTGTTTCCGAACTCCGGAGCCGCTCCCCACCCTGGCCTTTCCGCAATCTTGCCCACCCAATCCGGCAGCCGGCTTTTCCACTCTTCCACCGGCCTTGCCGCCGCCTTCCCGTCCTTCTACCCTGAAAACAGCCGCAGTGTCTCCGGGGGCTCCCGGCCGCACCATCCCCTGAAATCCGCGCCCCGCGCGGCCTGTGCCAACTTTCCACAGACAAACCCCAGCATTCCGCGACCCCGCCGCCGGAATCACCCGGATTGGGGAGTATCTTCCTCAGTACCACAATATCTAGTTGTTCTATACTTGACTCGTACCAGAGCTGGCGGTAAGGTCATCTCTCACCCGGCTTCCGGTGAAGCGCCTGCTCCCAGGGCGCACGCTCTGACAAGGACCGCAACCCGCTCCCGCTTCGTTCTCCCACGGAGCTTCCCCCGAGCGGCTCGCAGACTCGCTTCACCCCCGCCGGGCAAGGGACCCGGGACATCCGCAGCCCCACCGCGCCCGCGCGGTCACTTCCAGCTTTTCGAGAGGACCTCCCCCATGGCCGACACCGCACCCCACGCCGCCGCTTCCGCTTCCGCCGCCTCCACCTCCTCGGCCGCCTCTTCGTCGACCTGGTCCGCCACCCCCCGCTCCGCCCCCGGCCTCTCCTTTGAGCGCCACTTCACCAAGCCCGGCGTCTCCCCCTTCGACGAGCTCACCTGGGAGCTCCGCGACGCCGTCATCCAGGACTTCAAGGGCAAGATCATCTTCGAGCAGAAAAACGTCGAAGTCCCCTCCTCCTGGTCCATGACCGCGACCAACATCGTCGCCAGCAAATACCTCCACGGCCAGGTCGGCACGCCCGAGCGTGAGTCCGGCGTCCGCGCCCTCGTCTCCCGCGTCGCCGAATCCATCCGCGACTGGGGCCTTCGTGACGGCTACTTCGCCTCCCCCGAGGACGCCGACATCTTCTTCGCCGAGCTCGCCCACCTGCTCCTCAACCAGAAGGCCGCCTTCAACTCGCCCGTCTGGTTCAACGTCGGCTGCGACCGCCTCGAGCCCAACTCCGACGCCCAGAACTGGCACTGGGACTCCACCCGGGCCGACGTCGTCTTCTCCCGTACCGGCTACACCCGCCCGCAGTGCTCGGCCTGCTTCATCAACTCCGTGCAGGATTCGCTGGACTCCATCCTCACCCTCGCCAAGACCGAGGGCATGCTCTTCAAGTGGGGCTCCGGCGCAGGCTCCAACCTCTCCAAGATCCGCGGCTCCATGGAAACCCTCTCCGGCGGCGGAACCGCCTCCGGCCCCCTGAGCTTCATGCGTGGCTTCGACGCCTTCGCCGGCGTCATCAAGTCCGGCGGCAAAACCCGCCGCGCCGCCAAGATGGTCATCCTCAACGTCGATCATCCCGACATCGAGGACTTCATCGAGTGCAAGGTCAATGAGGAGCGCAAGGCCTGGACGCTGATGTCCGCTGGCTACGACGGTTCCAGCCCTGACTCCGAAGCCTTCACCAGCATCTTCTTCCAGAACGCCAACAACTCCGTCCGCGTCACCGACGAGTTCATGCACGCCGTCGAGCGCGACGACACCTTCACCACCAGGTCCGTCAAGAACGGCGCGCCCGTCAAGGAGTTCCGCGCCCGCGACCTCATGCACAAGCTCGCCGAAGCCACCTGGCAGTGCGGCGACCCCGGCATGCAGTACGACACCACCATCAACCGCTGGCACACCTCCAAGAACACCGCCCGCATCAACGCCTCCAACCCCTGCTCGGAGTACATGTTCCTCGACGACTCCGCCT
>DATLMQ010000132.1:0-2186 GCA_035537215.1 Acidobacteriaceae bacterium | reverse complement strand
CGCGTTCGATTCCAACAACAACGGATGGCTTCCGGGAAATGGCGGCGGCTGCAACTGTGTTGCCGAGCTGGCCAGCGGATCCACGAGTGCAACGAATATCGACAACAATGCGCTCGGGCTGTTTCCGATCGGGCAGTTGAGCGATTCTCTGGCGGAGGCGGTGGACGGGAACAACGCCCCCTGGCAGGCGAATACGAACAACAAGCTGATCAGATTCGGGGTCGTGAACTTCCTCGGCAACTTCGTGGTGGATTACGTCACGGCCACGGGCGGCGGATTGAATGCACCGGCAACGCTTTCTGTGGACGGCGGCAACAATCTTTGGGTGGCGAACTCGGGGAGCAACACGGTGAGCGGGTTCACCAATGGGGGAGTTTCGCTGAACAACGCGAGCACCACGGCAGGGTTCCCGACGGGCAGTGCGACGACGGCGGTAACCTATGCGGCGGCGCCTGACTTCTCGGGCAACCTGTGGACGGCCAACAGCGATGGAACAGTGACCCAGTTGCTGGGCCTGGCCACACCGACGGCGACGCCGGTGGTTCCGGGGCAGCTGGGATCGAAGCCCTAACGCTTCGCACGGGGGCTCGGGGGCGGGCCCCTGGTGCGGCAGAGCGGCTGAGCTGGGATTCCGGCTCAGCCGCTTCGGCGTTTAAAGTCTCAGGGGAGGTCGCGGCCGAAGATGAGGTCGCAGCAGCTCTGGGAGCCGACCTGGAAGGTACGGGTGCCGACTTCGCGGAAGCCGTTGCGCCGATAGAAGGCGATGGCACGCTGATTGTTTTCGTGGGTGCCGAGAAGAAGGCGGCGGCAGCCCATGGAGATGGCGGCACGGGTGGAGCTCTGCATGAGGGCCTGGCCGACGCGGAGGCCGGGGACGGGATAGCCGGCGGCGTCGAGCACGGGGGTTTCGGGACCGCGGAAGCGTGAGAAGAGATAGATGCGCTTGAGCTCGATGTCTCCAGGAAGGAGGTCGAAGCTGGGGAGGTCGGGCGCGGTCACCATGGCGTAGCCGACGGGGGCTCCGCCACCGGTGACAGCGAGGGTAATGCTGGTGGTGGGCTGGGCGAGGTACTTCCGGTAGGACTCGGGGCTGTGATTGCGGGTGCAGTGCGCGAGGATGTCTTCGCCGGGGAGCATCCAGGTGAAGGCTTCGAGGAAGGTGGCACCGCCGATCAGAGAGAGGAGATTGGCGTCATCGGTGGTGGCTGGCCGGAGGGAGATGGGTTCGACCTCGGGGGGAGTGGCGGGCACGATCCAGGTGCTTTGCGTGACGTTACAGGACATGGCTGGCTTCCGTGATTCGATGATAGCGGCTGGCTTGGCGACCGGTAGGGTTAGGAGAGGCGTGGCGGCTCGCGCGCACGGAGCGGGACTTTGGGTGGAGAGGCAAGGACGGGCTGGCGTGGCGGACGCTCCGGCGGGAAGAAGACAGCGCTGGAGCTGACGCCGGTGCAGGCGAAGGATGCGGCGTATGCGCTGACTGGAGAGCAGTACAGGAACGACCCGGCGGTGCCGGGGGCGTTGCGGGCGCTGGCCGACGATGTGCGAGTGACGGTGAGGCGTGGGGGAGCTCCGGACGGGAGCGGGCGGTGCGTCGTGTACTGGATGCAAAGGGCGCAGCGGGGCCGGGACAATCACGCGCTGGACAAGGCGGTGGAGGTGGCGAACGCGCTGGGACTGCCGTGCGTGGTGTACTTCGCGGCGATCAGCAACTTTCCGCATGCGAATCTGCGGCACTATGCGTTTTTGAACCAGGGGCTGCCAGATATAGAGGAGGATTGCGCGGAACGCGGTGTGGGGTTTGTGATGCGGCGGGCGGGGCCGGAGGGAAGCACGGAGGGGAATGCGGGGCGCGAGGGGCACGAGCAGATGTTCGCGGATGTGGGTGCGGCGATGGTGATCGGGGATGAGAACCCGATGCGCGCACCGGAGCGATGGCGGATGGAGCTGGCGGAGCGGCTGCGGGTGCCGTTCTGGACGGTGGATGCGGATGTGATCGTGCCCTCGCAGCTGCTGGAGAAGGCGCAGTACAGTGCGGGGGTGGCGCGGCCTCGGCTGTACAGGGCACTGCCGGAGTTTCTGCGTGTATATGAGAATCCCCGGGCGGTGAAGGCATGGAAGAGGCCGCGGGGGCTGGTGGCGGACGATGTGCGCAGGGACATTACGGAGGGTTGGCGGGAGTTCGA
>DATLMQ010000131.1:0-5622 GCA_035537215.1 Acidobacteriaceae bacterium | reverse complement strand
GGCGGGCATGTCGATGCCGGTTTCGGCGGAGACGAAGGCCTTGGCAGCGGTGACGTAGAGGTTGCCGGGACCGACGATCTTGTCCACGGGGGCGATAGATCCAGTACCAAAGGCAAGCGCGGCGATGGCTTGGGCGCCACCGATGCGGAAGAACTCCGTCACGCCGGCGAGGTAGGCCGCAGCCAGGGTTTCGACGGCGGGCTTGGGGGAGCAGACGACGATCCGCTCCACGCCGGCGACCTGAGCGGGTGTGGCGGTCATGAGCAGGGTGGACGGGAGCGGATAGCGGCCGCCCGGAACGTAACAGCCAACCGAACCGAGCGGGCGGATAATCTGGCCGACTTCCATGCCTTCCGCGGGACGGAAGCTCCAGGCGCGGGGGAGCTGCTTTTCGGCGAAGGCGCGGATGTTGGCCTGGGCGAGGCGCATGGCGGCACGGAGCTCTTCGGAGGTGGACTCCCAGGCGGTCTGCATCTCCTGGCGAGAGACGAGCAGGGGCTGGTCGTCACGCAGGCCGTCGAAGCGGGCCGAGTACTCACGAACGGCGGCGTCTCCGCGCTCGCGAACGGAGGCGAGGATCTCGCGCACGACGTCGTCGACCCGGGCGGTGTTGGTCGCGCCTCGTGCTTCGAGCTGACGGATGGCGGCTTCTGCTCGGACCGCGTTCTCGCCGAATGTCTTGAGAATTCTCATCTGCTTCCTTGCGGGTGGACGGCTGCTCTTAGCGGCGACGCATGGTGGATTGGGGCGGTTGATAGCCGGAAGGCTGCTGCCCGACACCACGACCGGGGCGGCGCATCTGCTGCTGCATGACCCGGCGTTCCAAGCGTGAGCCGGTGGCGACGGCGCGCTTGGCGCTCTCGGCGGAGGCGGGGTAGACGCGCTTGGGGTCTTTCGGGTCGATGACGACAGGGATGCGCATGCCGGGCTCCATGCGCTGGCGCGAATCGATGCGGGTGCGGATGGTGACTTCGCGGGTCTCGGTCTGGCCGGGCTCCTGGACGCGCAGCACGACTTTCTCGAGATCTCCTTGCGGTCTGCCGAGGAACTTGACCGGCTCGCAGGAGACCAGGGCAGCGTAAACGACGAGGCCTTCGCGGTCCACGCGCTGTTGACGACGGCGTTCCCAGAAGTAGCGGAACACGGTCCAGCCGACGGCACCCAGCATGAGGACGAGGAAGATGATGGTGGAGATCTTCATGACAACCGGTTCTCCTTACAACACGACTTTGCTGAGCGGGTACTCGACGATGCCGGTTCCGCCAGCGGCTTTCAGCCTGGGGATGACATCGCGGACGACGGACTGGTCGAGGATAGTGTTGACCGCGACCCAGTTCTCATCGCGGAGGTGCGAGACTGTGGGGGAGTTGAGCGCCGGCAGGACGCCGAGGATCTCGTCGAGGCTAGCTTTACGCACGTTGAGCATGAGGCCGACCTGGGTCTGGGCGGCCATGGCGCCGTTGAGCATGAGGGCAAGGGTCTCGACCTTGGCGCGCTTCCAGGGGTCCGCCCAGGCGCTCTTGTTGGCGATGAGCTGGGTCTCGGACTCCATGAGCGTTTCGATGATGCGAAGACGGTTGGCGCGGAGGGAGCTACCGGTCTCAGTGACCTCGACGATGGCATCGGCGAGCATGGGGGGCTTGACTTCGGTGGCGCCCCAGGAGAACTCGACTTTGACGGGGATGTTCTTTTCGGCGAAGTAGCGACGGGTGAACTCGACGAGCTCGGTGGCGATGGTTTTGCCGGCGAGATCTTCGGGACGCTGGAAGGGCGAATCTTCAGGGACGGCGAGGACCCACTTGACGCGGGTGCGGGACTGCTTGGAGTAGGTGAGGGAGGTGACGCGCTCGACGTCGGACTGGTTTTCTAGCACCCAGTCGTTGCCAGTGAGGCCGGCGTCCAGGGCACCGTGCTCGACGTAGCGAGCCATCTCCTGCGCGCGAACGAGCATGCACTCGATCTCGGGGTCGTCGATGGAGGGAAAGTAGCTGCGGCCGGAGGCGTAGATGTTCCAACCGGCGTGCGCGAAGAGGGCGAGGGTGGCGTCCTGCAGGCTGCCCTTGGGGATGCCGAGCTTGAGCTTATTGGGCGTGGACATTACCGGCCCTCCACGGGGAGGGGCTTGGTGAAGCAGCTGACCGTGCCCTCGTGGCAGACCAGGCCATCGCCTTCAACCTCGACGCGGAAGAGCAGGGCGTCGGCATCGCAGTCGGTGGACGCGGAGACAATGCGGAGGCGGTTGCCGCTGGTTTCGCCCTTCATCCAGAGCATGTTGCGGCTGCGGCTCCAGAAGGTAACGAAGCCGGTGGAGAGGGTATGCTGCCAGCTCTGCTCGTTGAGGAAGCCGAGCATGAGAACCTCGCCCGAACGGGCGTCCTGCACGATACCGGCGATGAGGCCGCCGGCTTTGCCGAAGTCAAGAGAGAGTGGAAGTGCGGTGGCGGAGGTTGTCATTTGATGTCCGTTTGCTTGGGATATTCGAGGCCGCGCAGCAAAAAGCCCGCTCGCGGAGGATGCGCGGCAGCGGGCCTGTTTGGATCCTGTTGGCGTCGTTGTTAGATCGCCGCACCGGACACAGCCGCCGTCGCGCCGTGCGCGTGGAGGTGATGCCCATGGAGGTGATGCAGACGAGCGCTCATCGCCTTTTACGCTAAGCGTCCGGCGACGGAAAGTCAACGCGGCGCGGAGTACGGGCCTCTCAACCCGGCGCGGTGATGACACAGGAAAACTTCGGGGGTGGTGTTTCGGGGGCCAAAAGCTGGTCGAGGGAGGGTAGCTGCGAGAACGAAAACTCGCATCTCTCTTGCAGGCGCAATGCCAAGGGAGAAGAACAAGATGACGGACTATCGCGTTACCGCAGGAGAGGCGCAGGAAGACCAGGTTACGGCAGCTATCGAGAAGTACACCTCGCAGGTTCCGTCCAGCGCTTATCTCGGACTGGCCATTGCGTCGATCGCAGGCTCTGTAGCGTTCAAGATTGCCAAAAAGGATCATGCGGCCCTGTTTGTGGGCCAGTGGGTGGCACCCTTTTTGATCCTGGGTATCTACAACAAGATGGTGAAGCAGCACGGGTCAGACGCGCAGACCCGCGGCTAAGCCGGGCTGGGTCGAGAAGCTCGTCTATCCAACGACAAACAGGCGTGCCATATGGCACGCCCGTTTACCACAGCACGCCGTGGATGGGCTTCTCAGGATCGGGAAGCTCGGTTTCACCGAGAAGCTGGCGCAAGTTGATCTCTATGGTCTTGCAGATCGCCGTCATCGGCACATCGAAGACGGTGTTGTCGAAGGGATCTTCGAGATCCCGGCCGATCTTGTCGAGGGCGAGGAACATGAAGCCCACGAGGGTCGAGCCGAGGGGAGTGAACCAGCCTAGCGTCTCTACGAGGCCGACGGGAAGCACGAGACAGTAGATCTGCACAAAGAGTTGAGGGAAGTAGTCGTACTGCTTGGGCATGGGCGTGTTCTTGATGCGCTCGGTGCCTCCCTGAGCGTCCGCAAGGTCGTCCAGGTTGCCGTCCATGGCCTGCCACTCGATAGAGTCCACCCAGTTGCGATCGCGGCAGTCGCGAAGGCGGCTGCCCATGCGCTGCTGGAGCGTCAGGGCCACATTTTTCTCACCACGCAGGGTTTCAATCTCGTCAGGCTCGAGGATGCCTGGGAGAACGGCCAGGGGGTCTTCGCCACGAAGCTGCCGGCGAAGGGCATGGACGTAGGCGATCTGGTGGTGCACCAGCCAGCGTTGGGTCTCACGGAGAAGGTCCGCGTCCTGGGCGGGGGCGCGCAGCGTGGCGGTGACCTGGCGGGCGAAGCTGCGGCTGTTATTCACTATGGCGCCCCAGAGGGTCCGAGCCTCCCACCAGCGGCCGTAGGCTGAGTTATTGCGGAAGCCCACGATGACGCCAATCGCCGAACCGTACAGTGTGAGCGGAACGTGGCGCGAGCCCACCCACTCCCAGTGCAATACCTTGTAGGCGACGACGATCGCGAGATCCCACAACACAAGAGCTAGAACGGGCAGACCGACATAGGCGATCATGCGCCGGAGATGCGGTGAGTGTGGGACGATCACGGGGTGACTGCCCCCGTTTCGACCGGAACGAAGAGCTCGGAGGTACCTTCAGCGATGCGGACCTGCCCGCTCCCGATGTCGTAGACCCAACCGGAGATCGAAAGCTCTTCGCGAGCCATCGCGCCGGCGACAGAGGGGTGGGTTCTGAGGTGCTGGAGCTGAAGCAGGACGTTGCGTTCGGTGAGGCGTTTGAGAGCCTGGGCCGGAGTTTCGCCAGCGGCGGCGAGGCTGTCGGAGACGGTTTTGGCGGCATGCGCGTTGCGCAGCCAGGTCTTGACCGTGGGGAGCGCCTCAAGACCGTCGGGAGCCTCGATGCCTTTCATGGCACCGCAGTCGGAGTGGCCGCAGATGACGACATGCTGCACCCTGAGCGCGGAAACGGCGTATTCGATCACTGCGCTGACGCCGCCGAGCATTTCTCCGTAGGCTGGCACGATATTGCCGACGTTGCGGGTGATGAAAAGCTCACCCGGCGGAGAGTTGGTTACGGTCTCGATGTCGATACGGGAGTCCGCGCAGGTGATCATCAGGGTATGGGGCTTCTGCGGTGTGCGGACTGCCTCTTTATAGCTGTCTGCGAAGCGCGGATAGATCTCCTGGCGGAAGGTGCGGACCCCCTCCTTGAGCCTTTCCAGAACGTCTTGCATGTCGGCCTCCTGATGGCAAAGATCCCTGGGGGGGCAAACCGTTGGAGCCGATGGTGGCAGCCCGAAGGTTTAGCGCTAATGTGCCAGAGGGTTGGGTTGGGGAGCATCGGCCCACTTGATGTTGCAGCCGATGCTGGCGCGCTGGTTGGGGTCGGGGCGCTTGCCTGCGATGACCGCATCGAGAGCGGCGCGCAAATCTTTGCCGGAGACGGGGACGTCGTTGCCGAAGTCGCCACGACGGGGACGGGAGTCGTCCAGCTGGCCGCGGTAGACGAGCTCCATGGCGCCATTGAAGAGAAAGAAGTCCGGGGTGCAGGCGGCACCGAAGACCTTGGCGGTCTCCTGGTCCTCGTCGAGGAGGTAGGGGAAGGTCCAGCCGTTGCGCCTGGCCTGCTCGCGCATACCGTCGGGAGCGTCCTGGGGCTGCTGGGTGAGGTCATTGCTCTGGATGGCGGCGATGGCGATGGGCCCTTCCCCACGCTCGCCGAAGTAGTCGCGACCGATGCGACCGAGTTCCTGCTCGATGTGCTGGACGTAGGGGCAGTGGGGGCAAACAAACATAATCAGGAGGCCATGCTTCTTCGCCGGGCCGCCGGACGTCGCGCCGTTAGCGCTGTCGGAGAGGTTGTCGTCCCAGCTGAGGGCGAAGACGTCGTCGCGGCTTAAAGCCCGTCCTGTCACCACATCCAGCAACTCAAAGGACGGTGCAATGGTGCCGAGCTTGACCATCGTGGATTCGGTACGGGACATGAGGGGCCGGGGTCTCCTGGGGTTGCAACGACTGCGCGGTACCGAAGTACCGAGGACAATGATATCGAGTTTTGGTAGGCTCCCGCTTGTAAATGGCTGGATCTCGCCATCGACCAAACCTTTCGGGTGAGGCAACGTCCAACTGATGGGTTT